>JAQBXX010000009.1 GCA_027624315.1 Pseudomonadota bacterium | reverse complement strand
GTTAAAGTATACTGATAGCAATATGGAGCTAATACCCGGAAGAGCCAAATCTGCGCTATAGCTCAAAATCAGCAGCGTGAAATATCCGGGTAGTTATCGGGGCGCCGCCGCAACCACCAAAGGGAATCGGTAATGACACACCTGCGGGATATCGGCATCGGCACCCGGCTGGGAATCGGCTTCGGCGTGCTCATGGCGCTGGCCGCGTTCCTGGGTTTCATCGGCTTGCGCTATATGGGCGAGATCAACCAGCGGGTGGAGAACATGTACACCCAGGAGCTGGTCACCAACGAGGTGCTGGACGACGCCAAGTCGGGCATGTACCGCATTCGCGGCGATTCGCTGGAGCACGTGCTGGCCAAAACCGATGCCAGCCAGCATACGCTGGCGAGCAAAATCAACGATCAGCAGAAACGCATCGGCGAGCGCCTGAGCCAGTACCGGGCGACGCGCCAGGCCCCGGAGGAAAAGGCGCTGGTCGACACCTTCGAAAAGCATTTTCAGGCCTACTTCAACCGGGTGGAAAAGGAAATCCTGGTGCTCAGCCTGGCCAACCGTGACGCGGAAGCAGAGGTGTTGGCGCGCGGCGCGGCGGTGGAGGAATTCCGCAAGGCGCGCGACGCCATGAACGCGCTCATGGACTACAGCCTGGAACGGGCCAAGCAGCGCTATCATAATTCCGTCGCGGACTACCGGACCGCGTTCTGGACGGTGATTGCCATCATCGTCGCCGTCGCCGCGCTCGGCGCGCTGGTCTCTGTCTTTTTGACGCGCGCCATCGTGCGGCCGATGAATGCGCTGTCCTCCTCCGAGAAGCGCTTCACCAACATCGTCAACCTGGCGGCCGACGCCATCATCAGCGTGGACGAGGAGCAACGCATACTCATTTTCAACTAGGGCGCGGAACGAATTTTCGGTTACACGGCGGCAGAGGTCGTGGGTCAACCGCTGAATATGCTGCTGCCCGCGCACCTCGCCGAGGCGCATCGCGCACATGTCCGCCGCTTCGCCGCCGAGCCGGACGCGGCCCGCGACATGAACCGGCGCGGGGGGGTTCACGGACGGCGCAAGGACGGAACCGAGTTTCCCGCCGAGGCGAGCATCTCCAAGGTGCAGGAAAACGGCAAATTTCAATTTACGGTGTTTCTGCGCGACATCAGCGATCGCAGGCGTGCCGACGCGGCGCTGCGTGTCAGCGAAGAAAAATTTCGCGCCGTGTCAGACACTGCCAATGAGGCGATTGTCATGGCCAATAGCCAGGGCCAAATCGTCTATCTCAATAAGGCCGCCGAAAACGCTTTCGGATACGCAACTGACGAGGCGATAGGCGCGCCACTGACTATCCTCATACCGGAAAAATTCCACAGCGCCCACCAAGTGGGATTTCAAACTTATCTGGCGACGGGTAAAGCCCGCGTCATAGGGAAAACCGTGGAACTGGTTGGCAAAAGAAAAGACGGTACGGAGTTTCCGCTTGAACTTTCGCTCACCACCTGGAGATCAACGGCTGGGCTGTTTTTTGCCGGCATGATACGCGACATCAGCGATCGCAGGCGCGCCGAGGAGGAGATACAGCAGGCCTCGCAGTACGCCCGCAGCCTGATCGAGGCGAGCCTCGATCCCCTGGTCACCATCAGCCCCGACGGCAAGATCACCGATGTCAACGAAGGCAGCATCAAGGTAACGGGCGTCCCGCGCGAGAAGCTGATCGGGACCGACTTCTCCGACTACTTCACGGAACCGGAGAAGGCCCGCGCCGGCTATCGCGAGGTATTCGAGAAAGGCTTCGTCACCGACTACCCCCTCACTATCCGGCACAAGGACGGGGGCCTCACCGATGTCTTGTATAACGCCTCGGTCTACCGGGACGCAGCCGACAGCGTGCTCGGCGTATTCGCGGCGGCGCACGACGTGACCGTGCAGAAACGGGCCGAGGAGGAGATTCGCCAGCTCAACGTTCATCTGGAGCGGCGCGTGCTCGAGCGCACCACCGAGTTGCAGGCCGCCAACCAGGAGCTGGAGGCGTTCAGCTACTCGGTGTCGCATGATCTCCGTGCACCGCTGCGTTCGATTGATGGCTTCAGCCAGGCCATCCTTGAAGACTATGCGGACAAACTGGATGGCCAGGGACGGGAGCATCTTGGCCGGGTGCGCGCCGCCACCCAGCACATGGGGAATCTGATTGACGACCTGATCAAGCTGGCGCACGTGGCGCGCGCGGAAATGAAACGCGAGGCCGTCGATCTCAGCGTGCTCGCCGCCGACGTGTTGGCAAGTCTTCGGAAAAGAGAGCCGGAACGCAAGGTGGATTGGCACATTGAGTCTGGTTTGATCGCGCAGGGCGATGACCATTTGCTGCGCGTGGTGCTGGATAACCTGCTCGGCAACGCCTGGAAGTTCACCGGCAAAACGGCAAACGCAACCATCGAGTTCGGCGCGCTCCATCAGGAAACCGGCAGGCAGGCCTATTTCGTGCGCGACAACGGCGTCGGCTTCGACATGACCTATGCCGGAAAATTGTTCGGCGCTTTCCAGCGCCTGCACAGCGTGAGCGAGTTTCCCGGCACCGGCATCGGGCTGGCCACGGTGCAACGCATTATCCACCGCCACGGCAGCCGGGTATGGGCCGAAAGCGCCGTGGGAGAAGGCGCAACGTTTTATTTTTCCCTGTAACTGGAATTTTATTAAGGAGAAGACAATGGATAATAAAACGATACTGCTGGTGGAAGACAACCCCGACGACGAGGCACTGACGCTACGGGCTCTGAAGAAAAATAATATTCTCAATCCAGTGACGGTGCTGCGCGATGGTGCAGAAGCGCTTGACTACCTGTTTTGCCAGGGCGCCTACGCCGAACGTGACGCAAACCAGCGTATCTCGGTGATACTGCTGGACCTGAAGCTGCCCAAGATCGAAGGACTGGAAGTACTCAAGCGTCTGCGTGCTAACGAGCGCACCCGGCTGCTGCCGGTGGTAATTTTAACTTCCTCGAAGGAGGAGCAGGATTTGATCAGCGGCTACCAACTGGGCGCCAACAGCTACATCCTTAAACCGGTGGATTTCGAAAAATTCATTGAGGCTGTACGGCAACTCGGCCTCTATTGGCTGATGATAAACGAACCGCCGCCCAGTCCGCATTAAAGAAAAACAAGCCATGCCAAACATGCTGCGTGTGTTGATGGTGGAAGATTCGGCGGACGATGCCGAGCTCATCCTGCACGAACTGCGCCGCGACGACTATGCTTTGCAGGCCGAGCGCGTGGACACCGCCGAAGCCATGCGCCGCGCGCTCGACGGCCAGGCCTGGGACATCGTGATCTCCGATTACGCGATGCCGCGGTTCAGCGGGCTCGATGCCCTCCGCATCGTGCAGGAGAAGGGGCTGGATATCCCGTTTATCATCGTCACGGGCGCGATCGGCGAGGACATGGCCGTGGCCGCCATCAAGGCGGGCGCGCAGGACTACCTCATGAAGGACCGCATGTCGCGCCTGGTGACGGCGGTCAAACATGCGCTCGATGAGGCGGAGGCGCGGCGTGCCCACCGCCGCACGGAGGAGCGTGTGCATTACCTCGCCTACTTCGACCCGCTCACCGACCTGCCAAACCTCGCGCAGTTGCAGGAACGGCTGGTACAGGCTTATGCCGACGCGCAACGCGACCGGCAAGGCTTTGCGCTGCTCATGCTGAACATCAACCGCTTCCGCGAGGTGAACGAGGCCCTCGGGCACGACAACGGCGACATGTTCCTGCAGCAGGTGGCGCGGCGGTTACAGTCACAGTTGCACCATTCCGACATGGCGGCGCGCGTCGGCGCCGACGAGTTCGCGCTGCTGCTCTACCCGTGCGGACGCGAGGATGCACTGGCGCGCGGACGGGCGATTCTCGCGGCTTTCGAACAACCGCTCGATGTAGCCGGTTTCCCGATCGAGTTGAGCCTGCGTCTCGGCATCGCCCTCGCGCCCGATCACGGTGACAGTACCGGCCAACTCCTGCAGCACGCGGACGTGGCGCTGTCGCTCGCGCGGCGCGATGGCGCGCCGCTCTCCCTATACGACCCGCTGCGCGACCCGTCGAGCCCGAAGCGCCTGCTGCTCATAGGTGATCTGCGCGCGGCCATCGGCAACAACCAGATCGTCCTGCATTTCCAGCCCAAGGTGAGACTGCGCGACGGCACGGTATGCGGTGTGGAGGCGCTGGCGCGCTGGGAACATCCTGAACTGGGGCACGTGCCGCCGGACGAATTCATCCCGCTGGCCGAAAAAAGCGGACTCATCCACCCGCTCACGCTGAGCGTGCTGGAGACGGCCGTGCAGAAGGCCCGGATATGGCATGAGCGCGGCTGGCGCGTGCCGGTCGCCGTCAACCTGTCGATGCGCAACATGCTTGACCCGGCGCTGGTAAGGAAGGTCGAGACGCTGCTCATCGGCCACGCCATGGAGGCCGACATGCTCGAGTTCGAAATCACCGAGAGCGAGCTCATGGAAGACCCGCTGCGCGCGCTCGGCATCCTGGGCGAGCTGAGTGACCTGGGTATACGCCTCTACATTGACGACTTCGGCACCGGCTACTCATCACTTGCCTACCTGCAGAAGCTGCCGGTCACGGCCGTCAAAATTGACAAGTCGTTTGTGCTCGACATGATTTCGAATGCCGACTCGGCGACGATCGTGCGCTCCACGATTGATCTCGCCCACACCCTTGGCCTCAAGGTGGTGGCTGAAGGCGTAGAGAACAGAGAAACACTGGAGCGTCTCACCGGGTTCGGCTGCGACGAGGCCCAGGGTTACTTCATCGGCCGCCAGATGCACGAAGAAAAGATCGCGCGCTGGCTGAAGACGCGCCACTAACAGGTTTTTGAAAAAGTCCTGCAGACCATCCCTGTGTCACGGAGCGCTGCGCGCACCGCGACCTCGTTACGCGCTCCCGTTCGGGATTTGTGCATGACACAGTTGCCGCCCGTCTTGATGCGCATCACAATAGCCTGGTGAACAACCTTGATTTACTGCGCCGTGATCTTGCGCGGCTGTGGCACCCCTGCACGCAGATGAAGGATCACGAGCAGTTCCCGCTCATCCCTGTCAAACGCGCGCAAGGCGTGTGGCTGGAAGACTACGACGGCAAGCGTTACCTCGACGCGATTAGTTCGTGGTGGGTGAACCTGTTCGGTCACTGTAATCCGCGCATCAACGCGGCGTTACGCGATCAATTAGATCAATTGGAGCATGTGCTGCTTGCCGGCTTTACTCACGAGCCTGTCATTGAGCTTTCAGAACGATTGATTCGGCTTGCACCCGCAGGGCTCACGCGCTGCTTTTATGCCGACAGCGGCTCGGCGGCGGTGGAGATTGCGCTCAAGATGAGCTACCACTACTGGCGCAATGCAGGCCAGACAAATAAAACCAAATTCATCACGTTGACCAACAGCTATCACGGGGAAACCCTGGGTGCGCTGGCGGCCGGCAATGTCGCGCTTTATAAAGAGATCTATGCGCCGCTGTTGATGGAAGTCATCAGCGTAACCTCGCCGGACTGTTTTTATCGGGAAGCGGGCGAAAGCTGTAGCGACTATTCAAGGCGCATGTTTGCCCATATGGAACAGGCCTTGGAGAAACATGCGGCGGAGGCCTGCGCGGTCATTGTCGAGCCGCTGGTGCAGTGCGCGGGCGGCATGCGCATGTATGATCCGGTTTATCTAACCCTGCTGCGCGAGGCCTGTTCCCGCCACGGCGTGCATCTCATTGCGGACGAGGTTGCCGTGGGGTTCGGGCGCACTGGCACGATGTTCGCCTGTGAACAGGCCAACATTACGCCGGACTTTCTCTGCCTCGGCAAAGGGCTCACTGGCGGTTATCTGCCCCTTTCAGCCGTGCTTACCACGGACGAAATTTATCAGGCTTTCTATGATGATTACGCCACACGCAGGGGTTTTCTACACTCACACAGCTACACCGGCAATGCCCTCGCCTGCCGTGCGGCGCTGGCAACGCTGGAGATTTTTGAACAGGACAATGTGCTGGAGAACAATCAGCAACTCGCGCGGGCGATGCGTAACGCCAGCGCGCATTTTGCCGATCACGCGCATGTCGCCGAGGTACGGCAGACAGGCATGATCCTCGCCATTGAGATGGTTCTGGACAAGGCCACGCGCACGTCGTATCCGTGGCAGGAGCGGTGCGGCTTGCGTGTTTGCCAGCACGCGCTAGAAAACGGAGTCTTGTTGCGCCCCTTGGGCGATGTGATTTACTTCATGCCGCCCTATGTGATTACGCCGGACGAGATAAAGCATGTAGCAGAAATGGCGTGGCGGGGAATCACTCTGGCGACGCGAGATTAGCAGCAGCTTCCTCATCCCTTTTCTCTTGTATCTTTTTCTCTGTAACCCATAAAAAAACGGCACTGTGTTCCCACAGTGCCGTCTTGAACTACTGCAATGTTACTGGCTAATAAATATTAGTACTTGCCTGGAGCCAGCTTCATGCCCTTACGGATGTTGGACATGTAGGCAACCAGGTCCACCATGTCCGCACTGTCCGCGGCGATAGCCTTGCTTTCCAGCGGGTTCTCAACGCACCAGTTGACCATTTCCCACAGCTGCGACACTTTGCCGAGCTGCTTCTGGTACTTGGGATAGGTCTCTGCGTGGGTGTTGGAGCCTTCCGGATGGCACTGAACGCAGGCCACCTCGTTGGTGCTCTTGATACCACCGTGGAACAGACCGTCACCGCGATCTACGGAGGCCTTGTACTCACGGTCCCACTTGGCCGTGTCTCTCACGGCTTCGGCATGAGCTGGCACCGTTACGGCAAGACCCAGAATAAAGGACGCGCCCAGCGCGGCCAATGTGCTTTTACGAATCATCATAGGTTTTCTCCTTATTCTCTTAGTACATCGTCTGGGCTTTGGTGGCAGGACCGGCGCCCACTTCCTTGAGCTTGCCATCCCAGGTGACATGACGCTTGGGATTGTCGCCCCACTGGTTAACTGAGACGTCGAACTTGCCGCCCGTATTAGTGTTGACGATGCTCCAGCCGGTCGCATCGCGGAAGTTTGCGACATCGGCGCGGTGATAAGGCAGGATCAGGTTCGGGTAGTAGTCCGCTCCCTTTGCGCAGCCCTTGTAAGCGCCGTCTCCGCACATAGTGGCATCAGCCACGGTGCTCACATGCGGCCACGGCCATGCGGTGGAGAAGTTGGAGAGGAAGGAGATGTTGCCCTTCTGGCTGGCCATAGGCTGGTGAACGTGGTTATAAAGCACGGTCACGCGCTTGAGGTCCTTCAGGATAGCCTGGATCTCTTCCGCGTCCTCGGTCCAGAAGTTCCAGCCGTTGTAGATCTTCTGTATCGGGGAGTGCGAGCACACGATGGTGTGCTTGTTTTTGTCCAGACCGGCGACGGTCTTCTTCAACCAGGCCAGGCCTTCACGACCCAGACGGAAGGCAGAGCCATCAACATAGTTGTCAATGCGCATCATCTGATTCATGCGGTTCTGGACATCCTTGGCGTGTCTCGCTTCCCAGTCCTCGGCGGCACGGATGGTGGTCAGCATGATGAACTGAACGCCCTTGTGCACGAAGGTGTAGTTGTCAGCGGGCATGCCGTAGGCGGCGCGTGAAGACTTGCCCATGTCGAGGAAGTAGTCATGCTCACCGTGGATGGCTTTAACCTTGAGACCGGTCTTGGACCACATGTCCATACCGTGATCCAGTTCGGATCTCAGGCCGGCTTGGGCCAGATCACCACCGAAGAAGCAGAAGTCGGGCTGCGGCCTCATGTTCATGACTTCGCTGATCGCCAGCTTGAAGCCATCGTCCCAGCTCTTTACGAATTTGGCGCCAGGGCCAGAAATGAGTTGCAGATGCTGGTCGGTGACCCAGGCGAAGGTGAATGACGCACCTGCCTCGGCCTCGACCGTGACCATGCTCATGGGGATGATACTGCCAACACCGGCAGCAGCAGCACCCTTGAGGAAATTACGGCGACTGATATTCATCATCGTTACTCTCCTATTTGGCTTGTGGATTTTTTAATTTTATGAGGTTAATCAACGAATTACCTATTTCTTAAGGTTTTATATTAACCACATTAGATGGTATGACGGGGCCGTTTCGTTTGTCAAGCACTTCGCTGGAATAATTTTAATGTTTGCATTCCCCCGAGCCATTCCAGCATCAGGCACGCTGAGCGTAGCACATTTTTTGCCGCACAACACACGCTGAGCGTTAGATATTTTCGGCCTCCAGATCATGCGCGCCGGCCGCTGTGATGCGCACTTGAGCCCATCCCCCTGCACGCTGGCCAATGGCGCTGGGGAAGCGTATTACGCCATCGACCTCAGGCGCCTCATGGGCCGAGCGCGCGCTGGCAATACCGCCTGCGCTGACCTCGTCTATCAATACCCGGCAGGTCTGGCCCAAGCGGCGTTGCAGCTTAGCAGCGGATATTGCTTCTTGCATCACCTCGTTGATAGGCCGGCTCACCAGGTCGCCACGCAGCGACGGAATGATGCAAAACGTGCAGCGATGATTGCAGCCTTCGGAGATTTTCAGATAGGCGTAGTGCTGGGGTGTGAGCTTGATACCCTGCGGCGGGACGAGACTGACGAACGGATCGTGCGGTGCGGGCAGATGCGCATGCACCGCGCTCATCACCTCTTGCAAGGCGTGCGGGCCGGTGACGGCGAGTACCGCAGGGTGCGTCTGCTTGACGACATCGCCCTTGGCGCCGAGGCCGCCGGTCACGATCACCTTGCCGTTTTCCGCCAGCGCCTCACCAATCGCGTCGAGCGATTCTTCCACCGCCGCGTCGATAAAACCGCAGGTGTTGACGATGACGAGATCGGCATCCTGATAGCTCGGCGCCACCGCGTAACCTTCGGCGCGCAGTTGCGTGAGGATTTGCTCGGAGTCCACCAGCGCCTTGGGGCAGCCGAGGCTGACAAAACCGACTTTGGGCGAGGCTGAGGACATGATATTTAAAGATGGTGGGCCCGGCAGGACTCGAACCTGCGACCTAGGGATTATGAGTCCCCAGCTCTAACCAGCTGAGCTACAGGCCCGGTTAAATACAGAGAAAAGAGCAAAGAGAAAAGAGAAAAGAGACAAGTGGGTCGTTATCTTGTTTTTGTTTTTCTCTTGTATCTTTTCTCTTTTCCCTGCCTTTTAGAGGTCCAGGAAGCTCCGCAGTTGCTCGGAGCGGCTCGGGTGGCGCAGCTTGCGCAGCGCCTTGGCCTCGATCTGGCGGATGCGCTCGCGCGTGACATCGAACTGCTTGCCGACTTCTTCCAGCGTGTGATCGGTGTTCATGTCGATGCCGAAGCGCATGCGCAGCACCTTGGCCTCGCGCGGTGTAAGTCCTTCCAGCACGCCGAGCGTCGCTTCGCGCAAGCCTTCGAAGGTAGCGGCGTCGCCGGGCGACATCACGCCGGAGTCCTCGATGAAATCGCCGAGATGCGAGTCTTCGTCATCACCGATGGGTGTCTCCATCGAGATCGGTTCCTTGGCGATCCTGAGTATCTTGCGCACCTTGTCCTCCGGCATCTCCATGCGCAGGGAGAGCTCTTCCGGCGTGGGCTCGCGGCCAATTTCCTGCAGCATCTGACGCGAGATGCGATTGAGCTTGTTGATGGTCTCGATCATGTGCACCGGGATGCGGATGGTGCGCGCCTGATCGGCGATGGAGCGCGTGATGGCCTGACGGATCCACCAGGTGGCATAGGTGGAAAACTTGTAGCCGCGGCGGTATTCGAATTTATCCACCGCCTTCATGAGACCGATGTTGCCTTCCTGGATAAGATCGAGGAATTGCAGGCCGCGGTTGGTGTACTTTTTGGCAATCGAAATCACCAGCCGCAGGTTGGCCTCGACCATTTCCTTCTTGGCGCGGCGCGCCTTGGCCTCGCCGATGGACATGCGGCGATTGATGTCCTTGATCTCGCTGATGGTCATGGCGTATTCCTGCTGCATGGCCACGAGGCGGTTCTGCGCGCGCGTAATCTCGTCGCGGAACTGGGCCAGTGTCGCGGAGTAGTCGCGCTTCGCCTTGATGTGGCGCTCGAGCCAGCCGAGATCGACTTCATTGTCCGGGAACGAGGTGATGAATTCCTTGCGCGGCATGTGCGCCTTGTTCACGCAGATGTCCATGATCACGCGCTCCTGCGCGCGGATGCGCTCCACCACCTGGCGCAGATTTGTGACCAGGCGGTCGATCAGGCGCGGCACCATCTTGAATTCCATGAAGCAGTCGGTGAGTTCCTTCCGCAGCTTCTCGCTCTTCGCGTGCTGTTTGCCGAATTTCGCCAGCGCAGCGGTATATTTCTGCTGCAGGCTGCGCAGCCCGGCAAAGCGCTTGCGCGCCTGTTCCGGATCGGGGCCGGTCTCCAGCGTCTCTTCCGGTTCGGCGGCCACCGCCTCTTCCAGCGCGTCGTCGGCCACCTCCACCAAGGTCTTCTTGAGGATGTCCTCTTGCGCAGGCACGCCCTCGAGGGCAACCGGATCAATATAGCCGCTGATGACTTCGGCCAAACGCTGTTCGCCGGCCTCGGCACGTTCGTGCTCGTGCAGCAGATTGGTGATGGTGCCAGGATACGCGGCCAGCGCGGACAGCACCTGCGACAGGCCGTCTTCGATGCGCTTGGCGATGACGATTTCGCCCTCGCGCGTGAGCAACTCCACCGCGCCCATCTCGCGCATGTACATGCGCACCGGGTCGGTGGTACGGCCAAACTCGCTGTCCACCGCGGCAATCGCGGCGGCGGCCTCTTCCGCCACATCGTCATCCGCAGCCACGGCGGTGTCCGCCAGGAGCAGGGTATCGGCGTCCGGCGCGACTTCGTGCACGGGAATGCCCATGTCATTGATCATGTTGATGATGTCTTCGATCTGTTCAGGATCGACGATCTCATCCGGCAGATGATCGTTGACTTCGCGGTAGGTCAGAAAACCCTGCTCCTTCCCGCGCGCGATGAGGAGCTTCAACTGGAACTGCTGCTGTTCCTGGTTCATGCTGTCTTGACGACTCTAATTAAATTAATGGGTTATTATACAACAGACGGCCCCCTGAGATCAGGGATCTGCGCCTCGTTCTGCCCGCTCAACGCGAGACGGTGGGGAATAAGGTCGACATTTCCCGCATTTCCTCGGCACTCAGCGGGCCCTGGAGTGACTTGTCAATCAGGCGCTCCTTGCGCCGCTCCAGTCCTTCCGCGTACAAACGCTCCAGCGCGACGCGAAACTCGGCCTCGATGCCTTCTTCCGGCACCGGATGCCGCCACTCTGCCAGCTTCATCAACTGACGGCACCGCTTACTATCATCGCGCCAGTGTTCGAGCAGCGCCGCCGTGCCTAAATGCGGCCGCGCCTGCACCAACTCCAGCAGCTCGCGCAACAATTCCGCGCCCGCCACCTCCAGACCTGCAAAGCGCTGCGGGTCGCCCGCCTCCAGCGCGAGGCTGGGCCGATGCAGGAGCAGCGCAATCACCAGCCGCGCCTGCGACATGGGAGTCGGTGCGGCAGGCGCACGCCCGCGCCGTTCAGGCCCGCCATGCGTGAGCGGCGCCTTGGCCCCTTGTGACAACATGCGCACCATGTGCTGCACATCGATGCGCACCAGTTCCGCAAGCCGCACCACCATCATGTGACGGAAGGCGCCTTCCGCTAACTTGGACAACAGCGGGCGCGCAAGTTCCACCAATCGCGCGCGGCCATCCATCGTACTTATATCGGCCTCGGCCATTAAACCTTCATAAAAGAATTCCGATAACGGCACCGGCTTTGCGGCGCGCGCCATAAAGCCCTCGCGCCCTTCCTTCTGCACCAGGCTGTCCGGGTCTTCGCCCTCGGGCAGAAACAGAAAGCCGATCTGGCGGCCATCGCGCATCAGCGGCAGACTGTTGGTGAGTGCACGCCAGGCCGCCTCGCGTCCGGCGCGGTCGCCGTCGAAGCAAAACACCACCTCCGGCACCACGCGGAACAGCCGTTCCAGATGCTCGTGGGTGGTCGCGGTGCCGAGCGTGGCGACCGCATTGTGGATGCCGTGCTGGGCCAGCATCACCACGTCCATATAGCCCTCGACCACCAGCAGGCGCTCCAGCTTGCGCACCGCCTTGCGCGCCTGGTACAGGCCGTACAGTTCGCGCCCTTTGTGGAATAACACGGATTCCGGCGAATTGAGGTACTTGGGGGTGTCGGCGGCGTCGATCACGCGCCCGCCGAACCCGATCACGCGTCCGCGGCCGTCGTGGATGGGAAACATGATGCGGTTGCGAAAGCGGTCATAGGTGCCGCCCTCGTCCTTTTTGATCAGCAGACCGGCCTGGACGAACGCCGCTTCCTCCGCGTCCAGGGCGCGCTTGAGGTTGTCCCAACCGGGCGGCGCATAGCCGACGCCGTACTCCGCCGCGGTCTCGCCGGTCAGCCCACGCACCTTGAGGTACTCCACCGCGCGCGCGGCCTCGGGGTGCTCGCGTAACTGGCGCCGGTACCAGGCCGCTGCCTGCTCCAGCGCGCCGTATAAATCCGCCCCGGCCTGCGCCGGTGTGGCGTCCTGTTGCGTACGCGGCACCTCCATGCCCACTCGCGCGGCCAGATCATTCACCGCGTCGATGAAATCGAGGTGTTCGTAGTCGATCAAAAAACCGAGCGCGGTGCCGTGCGCGCCGCAACCGAAGCAGTGATAAAACTGCTTGGTGGGGCTGACGGTGAAGGAGGGGGTTTTTTCGTCGTGGAACGGGCAGCAGGCGGTGTATTCCCGCCCGGCCTTGCGCAGCGGCACGCGCGCGTCGATCACCTCGACGATATCCACGCGGGTTAATAGTTCATCAATAAACTGCTGGGGGATACGGCCTGCCATAACATCAGTATCAAGTTACAAGTTTCAAGTTACCAGTGAATCCAGCAAGATTCCTTGCCTTGAAATTTTAACTCGTTTTTAGGGCTAGCCGCCCAGTTTGGCTTTTACCTTGGCGCTGAGCTTGCCCATGTCGGCACGGCCCTGCACCTTGAGCCTGAGCGCACTGATGACCTTGCCCATGTCCTTCGCGGTCTGGGCGCCGGTTTCGGCGATGGCAGTAGCGATCAGGGCGTCAATCTCGGCCTCGTCCAGCGGCGCTGGCATGTACCCCTGCACCACGCCGATCTCGAAATGTTCCTGATCGGCCAGATCCTGGCGCCCCGCCGCCTCGTACTGGCTCACCGACTCGCGCCGCTGCTTCTGCATCTTCTCCAGCACCGCGAGCACCTGGCCGTCGTCGAGGGCGATGCGTTGAGGCGCACCTTCCATGGCGCGCCCCCCTTGGGCACCCTGCGGGTGTCCCGTTCCGCTCCCGGCGGAACGGTCGTCCACCTCGCGCTGCTTGATGGCCGCAAGGATGAGACGGATGATGCCGAGGCGCTGCTTCTCCCCCGCGCGCAGCGCAGACTTCATGTCTTCGCTGACACGCAGCTTGAGCGGGGAGTCAGCCACGGCTGAGGGCGTCAGACGCCGGGGCGTCGCCAGGACATCGACTAGTAGGAATGTGAGCGCGGACGGCGCTCGAGCTTCTCGGCCGCGCCGGGGCGCAGCAGCAAGGCGCGTGCGGCGAGACTGCCACGCAGGGTCTTTTTCTCCTGCCGCTTGACGGCGGCAGCGGCCTTGCGCTTGCGGATGGAGGTCGGCTTCTCGTAGAACTCGCGGCGGCGCGACTCGGTCAGTACACCGGCCTTCTCGCAGGTGCGCTTGAAACGGCGCAGCGCGATCTCAAACGGCTCATTTTCCTTAATTCGTACGGACGGCATGAATATCCTGTCGGTTGTCAGTTATTTAAGAGTGGAGAATGGTAAACATGGCATGATACCGGCTTGCCCACACAATTGCAAAACCCACCGCACCCTGCCCCATGCGCATCCCCATTCGTATCCTAGGCATTGAAACCTCGTGTGATGAGACCGCCGCCGCCGTCTATGACGCCGAGCGCGGCCTGCTGGCGCACGCCCTGCACAGCCAGGTCGCGCTGCACGCCGAGTACGGCGGCGTGGTGCCGGAGCTGGCCTCGCGCGACCACATCCAGAAGACCCTGCCGCTGATCCGCCGCGTGCTGGCCGAGGCGGGCTGCCGCCCGCAGGACATCACCGCCGTAGCCTACACCGCAGGCCCCGGTCTGGTCGGAGCGCTCTTGGTCGGGGCCGCCGTCGGCCACAGCCTCGCCTGGGCCTGGGGCGTGCCGGCCCTGCCGGTGCACCACATGGAGGCCCACCTGCTCGCCCCCCTGCTCGAACCCGATCCGCCCGCGTTTCCGTTTGTCGCACTGCTGGTGTCAGGCGGACACACGCTGCTGGTCGAGGTGAGCGGTGTGGGGCGCTACCGCCTGCTCGGCGAATCGCTGGACGACGCCGCAGGCGAGGCCTTCGACAAGACCGCCAAACTGCTCGGCCTCGACTACCCCGGCGGCCCCGCGCTGGAGCGCCTCGCGCGCCAGGGCAACCCTGCCCGCTTTGATTTCCCGCGCCCGATGACCGCCCGCACTGGCCTCGACTTCAGCTTCAGCGGACTCAAGACCCACGCCCTCACCACACTGCGCACCCACGATGATGGCGACGCACAGGGACGTGCTAGTGTCGCGGGAGGCAGGATGCCGGGAGCGACCAGCACACAAACCCGCGCCGACATCGCCTGCGCGTTTCAGGAAGCAGTGGTGGATACGCTCGCCATCAAATGTGAGCGCGCCTTGCGCGCCACCAGCCTCATGCGGCTTGTAGTCTCAGGCGGCGTGAGCGCGAACCAGCGCCTGCGTGAACGTTTTGCCGAGATCGGCAATGTGAAGGTGTCTTACCCGCGCCTGGAATTCTGCACCGACAACGCGGCCATGATCGCCTACGCAGGTTACCGGCGCTATGTAGCGGGGATACAACTCGATCAACTTGCCTTCGACGTGCGCGCGCGCTGGCCGCTGGGCTTTACAGCCTGATACGGAAGGTTGTCAGGACGATGCTTTTGGCCATGCCCTGTTTTGGTGCTATAGTGCAATCCTATATTACTAACACGGAGGTAAGCCATGGCAACGGTCTCCAATGCATCCAGCGTCAAGGTTGTCGGCACCAATGGCCAGATTTCCCTCGGCAAGCAATTTGCCGGTCGGCAGGTATTGGTTGAAGAGCAGGAGCCGGGTGTCTGGCTAGTGCGTACCGCAACGGTGCTGCCCGACAATGAAAGCTGGCTGCATCAACCCAAGGCTGCGGCAGCTTTGCAGAAAGCACTGGCTTGGGCGCAAAACAACGAGCCCGGCGATTCGGCCGTAGACACTGTTATCAAGAAGCTGGCTCGTGGCTAAGGCGAGTACGGATACGTTGGTCAGGCTCGACCTGAACAACCCTGTCTTTCAGGACAATTTGCTTGCCCTGGAAAAGCAGGAACGTAATGCCATTCTGGATACGTTCAACAAGCTGCGCAAGCTGGCCTGGAATCAGTTGTATCGGGATCCGGGGTTGAAGTGGGAAAAGATTGTAAGCGTCAAGCCTCCGCAAGGAATCGATGCTATCTACTCCTTGAGGATTACCCGATCAAGGAGAGCGACGGCTTATCGCCAACAGGATTTCTTGCGATTGTTGACCATCTCACCCGACCATGACAGCGCCTACGGCAAGAAATAATTCGCAAATCCCTTTGCTATACATAGCGACATAAATCGTAGCGAGCGGCTTTCAGGCGGGGGTGGCGGAGCGCAGGAACCGGAGTGTACATATCAGTACATGAGGATTCCGAGCACCGCACGCACCCGCATCAAAGACGCGCAGTAGATTTAGGGCGCTATGTATAGACGCGCGCAGCCTAGGCACAGTATCTTGGGCTAAATACCCACCGATACAAGCTCAGACCACTTCTGTGCGCCGCTTTCATTTCTTCATCACGGCCCTCAAACTACACATCACTGCATCCCGCCTCACCCCGTCACGGGTAACCGCGCCATGGCGGATTCAATCCAAGCCTCCGCCAGCGCGTTAATTTCGGCGGCGCTCCGGCCCTTGCTCTCGATCACTGGCCCAATCACTAAATGTATCGTGCCAGGACGTTTGATAAAGCCGCGCTTGGGCCAGAATACACCCGCGTTGTGCGCAATGGGCAGCACCGGATAGCCGGAACGCTCGGCCAGCATCGCGCCGCCGATTGCATAGCGCCGTTTTTCACCGGGCGCAACGCGCGTGCCCTCCGGAAAAATCACCACCGAGCGTCCGCGCTGGAGTCGAGCTATGCCTTGTGTGACGAGTTGCTCCAGCGCCTTGCGCCCCGCGTTGCGGTCAATGGCGATCGGCCGCAGCATGGCGAAACCCCAGCCGAAAAACGGTATCCACAATAATTCACGCTTGCACACCCAGGCCAGCATTTGCGGAAAAATGCAGGGCAGCGCATACGTCTCCCAAGCCGACTGGTGCTTGCATAGAATCACACAGGGGCCGGGTGGAATATGCTCGCGGCCAGTCACTTCGTAACGCAGACCGCAGACCTTCTCCACACACCACAGATTGAAACGGTTCCATTGCGTAATGAAGCGGTAGCGCATGCGGTACGGCAACAGGCCGGTGAGCACGCTGAGCGGCGCGAATATCAGCGTGGAGATCACCTGACAGATGGCAAACAGCAGAGCACGCAGAAACTGCATCAGCGCCTCGCTAACAGCGCATCCACAAAGGCCGCGAGATCAGCATATACTGCGACCCCGGCAGGTAGCTTGCCGCTCTTCACCACCGCCTCACCCTTGCCGGTACGCACCAGCACCGGCCGCGCACCGACCGTCTGCGCAGACTCGATATCGCGCAGCGAGTCACCCACGGCGGGAACATCCATTAAATCGCAGTTAAACTTTTTTGCGATATCCAGTAACAAACCGGGCTTGGGCTTGCGGCAATCGCAGTGATCATCCGGCGTATGCGGGCAGAAAAAAATCCCATCTATTTTGCCACCGGCACGCGCAACTTCCTGCTGCATTTTTGCGTGTATTTGCTGCAAGGTGTAGAGATCGAATAACCCGCGCCCGACACCGGACTGATTGGTGGCCACCACCACGGTGTAGCCTGCGCGCTTCAAACTCGTGATGGCCTCCAGACTTCCGGGGATAGGCACCCATTCATCGGGCGATTTGATGTAATCGTCGGAGTCATGGTTAATGACTCCGTCGCGGTCGAGGATGATGAGCTTCAAGTGATTCAGGACTGCGAGCCGCCGTATTGCAGCTTGGAAATATCCGCCACACCCATGAACAAACCCTCCAGCTTGGTGAGCAGCGCGAGCCGGTTGTCGCGCAGGGCTGTATCCTCCACCATTACCATTACCTTATCGAAAAAGGTATCCACGGCAGGGCGCAATGACGCGAGATGTTTGAGTGCCTGCGTATATTCTTCGCGGTGCAGCATCGGCGCCACCTGCGCCTCGAGTTGCTCCACCTGACGCGCGAGATTTTTCTCGGCTTCTTCCTTGAGCAGTGCATGGTCGAGTACCTCACGCGCGGCGCCTTTGCCCTGTTTCAGAATATTGCGGATGCGCTTGTTCGCAGCGGCCAGACTTTCCGCCTCCGGCAGCTTGCGGAACTCCTGTATCGCCTTGAGGCGGGGAATAATCCAGTCCATGCGCGTGGGAAGCAAACTCAACACCGCATCTATTTCATCCGCGCCAAACTCCTGGTCACGCAGATACGGCTTCAAGCGCTCCAGCATGAACTCGTACAACTTGGGCACGGTGTCTTTGGCTATCATACCCGCCGGGAACTGCGCCTCGGCGATCTCCAGAAGCTGCATCAGATTGAGCGATAAATTGTTTTCCATCAGCGTGCGCAACACGCTTAAGGCGGCACGGCGCAACCCGAACGGGTCTTTGTCACCGGTGGGGATAAGTCCGATACCGTAAATTCCGACCAGTGTGTCAAGCTTGTCCGCCAGCCCCACGCACACACTTACGGCGCTGCGCGGCACACGATCGTAGTGCTCGCGTATCGCATTAGCCACCCCTAACTCCTCTCCATCATGGAGTGCGTAGTAATAGCCCATGATGCCCTGCAACTCAGGAAACTCGCCCACCATGTCGGTAAGCAGATCAGCCTTGCATAACCAAGCGGCGTCTTTGACTTGCTGGATGTCAGCCACGCGATTTATTTCCTTAAATCGCTCGGCGCTGGCCACGGCAAGCTTCTGGATGCGCTCCACGCGCTGCAACTGGCTGCCCAGTTTGTTGTGATACACCACATTGGCGAGCTTCGGCACTCGATCTTTGAGCTTTGTTTTTTTATCTTGCTCAAAAAAGAATTTTGCATCACTGAGGCGCGCGCGCAGCACACGCTCGTTGCCGTGGATGATGTGGGATGGGTCGTCAGCCTCGTTATTACTGACGAATAAAAAATGGGGCAGAAGTTTGCCTTCCAGCTTCAGAGGAAAATAACGCTG
Organism: Pseudomonadota bacterium; assembly: GCA_027624315.1. GTDB lineage: Bacteria > Pseudomonadota > Gammaproteobacteria > SURF-13 > SURF-13 > JAQBXX01. Next base: position 20,552 of record JAQBXX010000009.1, on the reverse strand, counting down.
ATGCTGTTGCATGCTGACAATCAGGCATTCCTGGGGCACCTCCAGATACGCCGCATCGAAACTACCGGCATACACTACTGGAGATTCAACGAGGCTGGCCACCTCGTCCAGCAACTGGATATTATCGGCTGCGGTCCAGGTAACCGAATCACCCAAGCCCTGCGCAGCAGCATCAAGCTGATTATATATCGAGTCACGACGAGCATCGTGCTTAACCACTACCTTACCCTGCGCCCCCAGCACTCGCTCGTAATCATCCGCCTCTGTAATGACAATGTCGCCCTCGGAAAGGAAGCGATGGCCCGATGTTTTGTTACCACTCTTTAAACCCATCACCTCTCCAGACACTATCTTGCTCCCATGCACCATCATCAGCCCATGCACCGGGCGCACAAACTCCACTTCACTGTCGCCCCAACGCATCAGCTTGGCAACGGGGAGTTTTTTAATGACGCCTGAGACGATGGTTGCCAAGTGCTTTTCCAGCGCCTCGCCGGGTTGCTGGGCGCGGAACACAAAGTATTCGCCTTTTTTGTCGCTCTGTTTTTGCAGCGCGGAGATTTCGACGCCGCAGGATTTGGCGAAGCCGATGAGCGCGGGTGTGGGCTTTTCGTTTTGATCGTAGGCGCTGGCCAGCGCCGGGCCTTTGCGCTCGATGATGCGTTCCGATTGCTTGTGGGCGACGTCTTTAACCAGCACGCCAAGGCGGCGTGGCGTTGCGAACTCGCTGACGAGCGCGGCGTAATCCGCCTCTGCCGCGACGAAGCCCTGCTCCTTCAGCCCGTCAAATATTCCTTTACAGAAGGCCTGTGAAAGTTTGAGCAGCGACTTGGGCGGCAGCTCTTCGGTGAGGAGTTCTATGAGCAGACTTTCTTGCATGATTTTATTTTCAACAGTGCGGATCGGAATAAAATCCCCCGGCCATTCGGCCACCCCCTTTTCAAAGGGGGTCGAGCGTAGCGAGGGGGGATTTGTTCAGCATCGGGAAGCCCAGCGCCTCGCGCGCCTCGTAATAGCTCTGCGCCACCGCGCGGCTCAGGTTACGCACGCGGCCGATGTAGGCAGCGCGCTCGGTAACGGAGATCGCGCCGCGCGCATCGAGCAGATTAAACGTATGTGAGCACTTCATTACCATTTCAAAGGCGGGCAGCGTGAGCTTGTTTTCCATCAAACGCTTGGCCTCGGATTCAAATTCGCCGAATAATTTGAACAGCCACTCGACGTTGCTGTGCTCAAAATTGTATTTCGATTGCTCGACTTCGTTCTGGTGGTATACGTCGCCGTAGCTCACGCTGTCGGTCCATTTCAGATCGAACACGCTTTCCACGCCTTGCAGATACATGGCGAGGCGCTCTAAACCATAGGTTATTTCGCCCAGCACCGGCGCGCACTTCAAGCCACCGACCTCCTGGAAGTAGGTGAACTGGGTGACTTCCATGCCATCCAGCCACACCTCCCAGCCCAGGCCCCAGGCGCCGAGCGTGGGCGACTCCCAGTCGTCTTCGACAAAACGTACGTCGTGCTCGCTCATGTTGACGCCGAGCGCGCGCAGCGAGTCGAGGTACAAGTCCTGAATGTTGTCGGGCGAGGGCTTCAGCACCACCTGATATTGGTAATAGTGTTGCAGGCGGTTTGGATTTTCGCCGTAACGGCCGTCTTTGGGGCGGCGCGAGGGCTGCACGTAGGCCGCGCGCCACGGCTCCGGCCCGATGGCCCGCAGAAACGTGGCGGGGTGAAAGGTGCCCGCGCCGACTTCAAGATCATAAGGCTGCAGCAGCACACAGCCCTGCGCCGACCAATACGCCTGCAGCGTGAGTATCAGGTCCTGAAAGGTGGCGGGGGGGCGGCAGACGTTTGACGGCTTTTTTGACATTGTTGTCCCTGATTTGGAGCGCCCAGTATAGCTGATAGAGCGCTGTTCCGGCATGTGCGGGCGGATGGCATGACTCCTGCTCGCTCAAGTTAACGGCCAAGCTGCCGCTTTTTAAGTGCGACAACACAGGAAATCGCCTATGACAACCTTGGGGACAACCCTGGTCACCCACCCCACAGCCACCGCTCAATGGTATGAGTTGGTGAACGAGGCGGAAACCGCCGCGGCCCAGCCTCTGGTAGAGGAACTGGAAAGCTACCTCGTGTTTCTGCTGATGCGTTTTACGCGGCGCCCGGAAATCGCGGATACGCTGCTCGCGCTGGAATATCTGAACGGCGTGCGCGAAGTGGGGCGGCTGCAACAGGAGCGGCTCAAGGACGTGGGCGACCAGTGCCTGCTGTTCTCCGGCCTGTTTCCGCAGCAGGCCGAGCGGCGGCGCGTGAAGGCGAGTTATTTCGTCGACCTGGGCCGCTGCGCCTATCTCCAGCTTTCCACGCTGCTGGGCAACACCTCGGCGGAGTTGTATGCCCACCTGTCGCAGGACTTCGTCCCCCTCATGGACGTACTGCACGTCATCGGCAAAGGCACCGCGCCCACGCCGCCCCTCTTGCAGACCTTCGATCTGTGGCAGGACACCGGCAGCCGCTGGGCCTTCGAGGCCATGCGCAACGCAGCCCCTGCCGCGCTCCCCGTCGCACACGGCGATTTTCAGGGCTTGCATTAAACAAGCTCGCCAGCAGTATTCCATAGCGCACTAACAAGGTGCGCCACACCCCCTGCGCGCACCATCGCAGCGCACTTTATTCACCTTCGCGTTTAAAAACTCCGCCAAAATGAAGGGGTTCCCTAATGGCATGTTTCATGCAAAAATGACGACTTGAATTTTGGGCTGCGGCCTTATGAGGTCGCGGTGAGCGCGCTTAATATTTTTCGGAGGCATCATGTCTGCAAAAGTTTTAAAGATGATCAAAGACAACAAGGTCAAATTTGTTGATTTCCGTTTCTGTGACACCAAGGGCAAGGAGCAACACGTCTCCGCCCCTGCGCATACGGTCGACGCCGCGCTGTTCAAGGACGGCAAGATGTTCGACGGCTCGTCTATCGCCGGCTGGAAACACATCAACGAATCCGACATGATCCTGATGCCCGACGCGGACAGCGCCGTGATGGACCCGTTCATGGACGAAGCCACGCTGCTGCTGCGCTGCAATGTGGTCGAACCCACCACCATGAAAGGCTACGAGCGCGACCCGCGTTCACTCGCGCAACGCTGCGAGGCGTATTTGAAATCCACCGGCATTGCCGACACCGCCTACTTCGGCCCGGAACCCGAATTTTTCATCTTCGACGATGTGCGCTGGGGTGCCGACATGAGCGGCTCGTTCATCAAGATCGACTCCGATGAGGCCGCCTGGAATTCCGAGAAGGTGTTTGAAGGCGGCAATATCGGCCACCGCCCCGGCATCAAGGGCGGTTATTTCCCCGTCCCGCCGGTGGATTCGGCGCAGGACCTCCGCTCTGCGATGTGCTTGACGCTGGAAGAGATGGGCCTGATCGTGGAAGCCCATCATCACGAGGTCGCCACCGCCAACCAGAATGAAATCGCCACCCAATTCAACACCCTGACGAGAAAGGCCGACGAAATCCTGATCTTGAAGTACGTGGTGATGAATGTCGCCCACGCCTACGGCAAGACCGCCACCTTCATGCCCAAGCCTCTGGTCGGCGACAACGGCTCCGGCATGCACTGCCACCAGTCGCTCGCCAAGGCCGGCAAGAACCTGTTCACCGGCAACAAATACGGCGGACTGTCCGACCTCGCGCTGTATTACATCGGCGGCATCATCAAGCACGCGCGCGCGCTGAACGCCTTCTGCAACCCCGGCACTAACAGCTACAAGCGTTTGGTGCCCGGCTTCGAAGCACCGGTCATGCTCGCCTACTCGGCGCGCAACCGCTCCGCCTCGATCCGCATCCCCTACGTCGCCAACCCCAAGGGTCGCCGTATCGAGGTGCGCTTCCCCGACCCGAGCGCCAACCCGTACCTCGCCTTCTCGGCGATGGTAATGGCGGGCCTGGACGGCATCCAGAACAAGATTCATCCGGGCGAAGCGATGGACAAGGATCTCTACGACTTGCCGCCGGAAGAGGAAAAGAAAATCCCCAAGGTATGCCATTCGCTCGACATGGCGCTCGAACACCTCGACAAGGACCGCAAGTTCCTCACTGCGGGCGGCGTGTTCACCAATGACGTGATCGACTCCTACATCGACCTCAAGATGCAGGAAGTCACCCGCCTGCGCATGACCTCGCACCCGGTCGAGTACGACATGTACTACAGCCTGTAACTTACCTGCGGATACGACAATAACAACAACGCCCCCGTTTTGGGGGCGTTTTATTTTATGGGGTAATCAATAAGATGGTCGTCGTTAGTCGTCCAAACGGTTGCCAAACCGTTGGCGGAAAAATTATACCTGGTCTAAAAGTTTCATCCTGAAGCTTGCAATCGCGCAGGGGATGTAATGTAATTCATCGTTCAGGACGCTAAATAAGACCAAGCCATATCAGGGAGCGGGTTGTGCAACTGCTTAAAACTATCAGGCTTCACGTAAACCAGCTATTCCCGGAACGACAGCTCCTTTACCGCAGCCAGGGGCGGGTGCGGTATATCTCGCTGTCGCGCAACGTGCAGATCGCGATGTGCCTGCTCGTGCTGATGATGGTCGGCTGGGCGGGCGCGTCGTGGATCAAGATGCGGCCCTACACACAAGTGCTGGCGTCGTACCGCGAGGCCCTCTCCACCAGGGAAGCGCTGCTGGCGCAACTGTCCGCCGAGCGCGATAGTGCGCGCACGCACGCGCAAAACCTGAACAGCGAAATCAACACACTGCATGTACAACTCTCGGGCGCGCTCAATCAGGTGGCGGAGATCAAGGATGCGCAGTTTACCCTTATGGCCCAGATTCAGGAGCGCACCAAGGGCAACGCCTACCGGCTGGAGCAAGCGATCAAGCTCACCGGCCTCAACCTCAACACCTTGGGCGGCAAAACCAATGCCGGAGTGGGCGGTCCCCTCATGGCGGCCAGCAAGCCTGCGACCAAAACCGGAAACCCGTTTGCCGACATGAATGACATGTTTGAAGACAGCGTGGCAGAGATGGAAACTCAGATGAGCCGCTGGGCACGCCTGGAGGGCCTGTTTGAACATCTGCCCATCGTGGCACCGATTAACACCGGCCAACTGTCGAGCCGTTTCGGCAAACGTCAGGATCCCTTCACCAACCGCTGGGCGACACACAATGGCCTCGATCTCTCCGCCCCCCTTAACACGCCGGCCTACTCCACCGCGCCGGGCAAGGTCACCTTCGCTGGCCGCAACGGTCCGTATGGCTATATGGTCGAGATCGATCACGGCCTCGGCCTGACGACGCGCCATGGTCACTTGAACAAGCTGCTGGTGAAGTCCGGCGAGCAGGTGGGTCTGCGTCATAAAATCGGCCTGGTCGGCTCATCCGGCCGCAGCACCGGCCCTCACCTGCACTACGAGGTCATGTTCCAGGGCAAGCCCCATGATCCGGCCCGTTTTCTGGAGGCGGGCAAGTATGTTTTTCAGAAGTGACAAGGCGCTACCTATGAGCAAGCACAAGAGTAATAGTGCCCCCTCCCTCCTGGGTGCGGGTCTCACCGTCACGGGCGATCTTTCCACCGAGGGCGAGATGCAGATTGACGGTACCGTAGAAGGCAACGTCCACGCAGGCAAACTCACTGTCGGCGCACAGGCGCGCATCAACGGCAACCTACACGCGCGTGAGGTCGCCATCCGGGGTGAGGTGCACGGCTCCATTCGCGCTGACGGAGTGCATCTTGCCCAAACGGCCAAAGTCAGCGGCGACATCGTGTGGCATAACACGTTCGGCGTTGAAACCGGCGCCTATTTCAACGGCCAGTGCAAGCACTCTGACAAGCCGTTTGAAGCGACTAGTGCACCACCTGCACCCGCCGCCTCTGCATTTGAGGCCCCGCACCGCAGTGCACGACTTGCCTGAACACCGCCATACACAGCATCCTCATTACTTTCACGTTTCTGCATCACGCGTAACCACTGCCGGCATTGTTAGTACCTGACTTCTTGTCTATGCTAGGGTCATGCAAACACATTTTGCATCGCGTTTAGCGTTGCTTCTGTTCGGCCTGGCGCTGCCGCTTTGCGCCTTCGGCGGCGTCTACAAGTGGGTGGGGCCGGACGGCAAGGTGACCTACTCCGACCAGCCGCAACCGGGCGCGACCGAAATCGAACTGCCGAAATTCCCCGCAGTTGCGCCGGTCACAGCGCCTGTCACCACATCCACCACCGCTCCCACAGCCAGCGCGCCCCAAGGCGATAAAGCGCCGCCGGAGAAAAAGGACGCGAAGTCCGTGCCGGCATTCAAAAGTTATACGAAGTTTTCCATCGTCAATCCTGCCAACGATGCCACCGTGCGCGAGAACACCGGCAACGTTGATATCGGGCTCGTTACCGAGCCCGAATGGAATCCGCAATGGGGGCACAAGATCCGGGTCATGCTCGATGGAAAACCGTTGCCTGAAATGCAGACCACGGCAAAATTTCAATTAAAAAATATTGACCGCGGCACACACACGCTGCAAGCAATGATGCTCGACGCCAAGGAAGCGGTGCTGGCTACTTCACAAACCATCACCTTTCACATGAAGCGGCACTCGACACAATTCGTGAGGGAGAATCCGCTCATGGCTCCCCGATTTTAACCCCTCGCCTCGCCCCCATCCTCCTGCACCATAACGGTGCATATTGCCCTGTTTTAGTTTATCCTGTTAGCTCCTCACGCCATGCGCGCAGAGGCTAAGTTCATCCTAAGTTTATGTTTTAAATAATTATTCTTTCTACTGGTTTGCTTCTTGCACACGCGGTAATACAGCCGATACTCTCATGACACGCAACGCACTTTATTCAAGCATCATCGAGAACCTCAATACCGCGGTGTTGCTGTTCGACCACACCCTGCGCCTGCGCTACACCAACCCTGCGGGCGAGATGCTGTTCGCCACCAGCGCACGCCAGATGCGCGGCATGACGGCGCGCGATCTCATGCCCGATGCGGATAACTTCATGAACGCCTTGCATCGCGCGCTTGCCACCCTGCACCCGTTCACCGAGCGCGAGCTACAGTTGCGTCTCGCTGACAGCGCCCTGTTGACCCTCGATGTGATGGTCACGCCTCTCAGCGAACAGGAACTGCTGCTGGAGCTCACCCGTGTGGACCAGCATCTGCGCGTCACGCGCGAGGAGCATCTGCTGGCGCAGCACCATGCCCACCGCGCCGTGCTGCGCGGTCTCGCGCACGAAATCAACAATCCGCTCGGCGGGCTGCGCGGCGCGGCGCAGTTGCTCGAACGCGAACTGCCTTCGGAGGCGCTCAAGGAGTACACGCGCATCATCATCGGCGAGGCCGACCGGCTGCAAAATCTGCTCAAGCGCATGCTCGGGCCTCAGGGCCTGCCGCAGTGCCGCGTCACCAATATCCACGAGGTGCTGGAGCGCGTGCGCAGCCTGGTGCTGGCGGAGGTGCCCGAGGGCGTGCGCGTGCTGCGTGACTACGACATCAGCATCCCGGAGTTTCATGCCGACCCTGAGCAACTCATTCAGGCGCTGCTCAACATCGTGCGTAACGCCGGCCAGGCGCTCGGCAAGCAGGGCACGATCCGGCTGCGCACGCGCATCCAGCGCCAATCATCCATCGGCCAGAAACGTCATCGCCTGGTGGCACGCATCGACGTCATCGACAACGGGCCCGGCATTCCCGATCACCTGATCGAGAGCATCTTTTATCCGATGGTCACCGGGCGCGCCGATGGCACCGGCCTCGGGCTCTCCATCGCGCAGGCACTCATTAACCAGCATGGCGGCCTGATTGAATGCGCGAGCCGCCCCGGCGAAACCACCTTCACCTTGTTGCTGCCGATAGACAACGGAGTGCGCCATGACTGAAACAAATCGCGTCTGGGTCGTCGATGACGACCGCTCCATCCGCTGGGTGCTGGAAAAGGCATTGCACCAGGCCAGCATGGAGGTGACGTGCTTCGAAAACGCCGCGCGAGTGCTCACTGCGCTTGCGCGTGAGCGGCCCGATGCGCTCATCAGCGACATCCGCATGCCCGGCACCGACGGGCTGGCGCTGCTCGCCGAGATCAGTACACGCTATCCCGAGCTGCCGGTCATCATCATCACCGCGCATTCCGACCTCGACAGCACGGTGGCGGCCTATCAGGGCGGGGCCTTCGAGTACCTGCCCAAACCGTTCGACACCGATGAAGCGGTGGAGGTGGTGCGGCGCGCCATCGCCCATCAACGGCAACGCAGCGCTCGCCCCCCGGCGGAAGAGCGCGAAACGCCGGAGATCATCGGCGAGGCCGCCTCGATGCAGGAGGTGTTCCGTGCCATCGGACGGCTGTCGCGCTCGCACATCACGGTACTCATCAACGGCGAATCCGGCACCGGCAAGGAGCTGGTCGCGCACGCGCTGCACCGCCACAGCCCGCGCGCGGACAAGCCGTTCATCGCGCTCAATATGGCGGCGATTCCACGCGATCTGCTGGAGTCAGAATTATTCGGCCATGAGCGCGGCGCATTCACCGGCGCCCAGACCCAGCGCAACGGGCGTTTCGAACAGGCCAACGGCGGCACCCTGTTTCTGGACGAGATCGGCGACATGCCCGCCGAATTGCAGACGCGGCTGTTGCGCGTGCTTTCCGATGGCGAATTTTACCGCGTGGGCGGACACAGCCCGATCAAGGTGGACGTGCGCATCATCGCCGCCACACACCAGAATCTGGAGCAGCGCGTGCAGCAGGGCAGTTTCCGCGAAGACCTGTTTCATCGCCTCAACGTGATTCGCATCCACATCCCGCCGCTGCGCGAGAGGCGCGAGGATATTCCGTTGCTGTTGCGGCATTTCCTGTCACGGGCGGCAAAGGAATTGGGCGTCAAACCCAAGCGCCTGCGCGCCGACACCGAGGCCTTCCTCAGCAAGCTGGACTGGCCGGGCAATGTGCGCCAGCTGGAAAACATCTGCCGCTGGCTCACCGTGATGACGGTGGGCGAGATCATTCATCCCGAAGACCTGCCGCCCGAATTGCGTGTGACCGGCACAGCGCCGGGCACACAGGCCTCCGGCAGCGAGAGCTGGGAGGCGGCGCTGCGGCGGTGGGCGGATCAACGCCTCTCGCGCGGCGACACCGACCTGCTCACGACCGCCACGCCGGGCTTCGAACGCATCATGATTGAATGCGCACTCAAACACACCGGCGGCCGCCGCCTTGAGGCCGCACGCCTGCTGGGATGGGGCCGCAACACCTTGACGCGCAAAATCAGGGAACTCAAGATGTCACCCAATGAATAATATGTAGCCTTGGCTACTGACCCAACCAGACACTACCATGACCGCCACACGCCGCTATCTACTGACTCTGACCTGCCCCGACCGCCCCGGCATCATTGCTGCGGTGAGTTCGTTCATCGCGGCGCACAACGGCACCATCGGCGAGAGCGCGAGCCACAGCGAGCCGGACACGCGGCACTTTTTCATGCGCCAGGAGATACTCGCCGCGTCATTGCCCTTTGGCGTGGACGAGTTCCGCATGCGTTTCGCACCCATCGCCGACGGCTTCAACATGCAGTGGAACATCAGCGACTCGGCGGTAAAAAAACGCGTCGTGCTTTTAGTGAGCAAGCAGGACCACTGCCTCGCCGATCTGCTGTACCGCTGGCGCAGCAAGGAGTTTGATTTCGATATACCCTGTGTAATCTCCAATCACGACACCTTGAGAAATCTCGCCGAGTGGCACGGCATCCCGTATATTCATGTACCGGTGACGCCGCAAAGCAAAAAACCGGCGCACGCAAAGATTCTGTATCTGTGCGACCAGCACTCGGCCGATGCCATCGTGCTTGCGCGTTACATGCAGGTCCTGCCGGACGATTTTTGCAATGCCTACCCCAACCGCATCATCAACATCCATCACGGCCTGTTGCCCGCCTTCGTCGGTGCGCGGCCCTACCATCAGGCCTTCGAGCGCGGCGTGAAACAGATCGGGGCGACCTGCCACTATGTCACCCACGAACTCGACGCAGGCCCGATCATCGAACAGGATGTGATCCGCGTGGACCACAGCGAGTCCGTTGAAGATTTAATCCGCCTCGGGCGCGACGTGGAAAAGACCGTGCTCTCGCGCGGCGTGCGCTATCACGTGGAAGACCGCGTGCTGGTGCATGGTGAGCGTGCCGTGGTATTCAAGTAAACGAGAACGGCCGGGAAACTGGCTATATCAGCCTTTTACGGAAGGGGCGAGCGCCCTCACACTAACCGCAGCAGTCAGGTGCGTCGTGGTTGCCCTTAAGCGTACCCACCAGTTGCGCGACGCTGCTCATGCCGTGGCGCTTGAGATAGGCCACGATGCCCGCGTTGATCTTGGCGCACACGAGTGGATCATAAAACAGTGCCGTACCCACGCCCACCGCGGAGGCGCCGGCAATGATGAATTCCAGCGCGTCCTCCGCCGTGGTAATGCCGCCCTGTCCGATGATGGGGATGTTGTGCTGCTTCGCCACCTGATACACCTGATGCACCTTGAGCAGCGCAATGGGTTTGATGGCTGGACCGGAAAGCCCGCCCTGGCCGTTGCCCAACACCGGCGTGCGCCGCTCGATGTCCACCGCCATGCCCATGAGGGTGTTGATCACGGCGAACGCGTCCGTGCCCGCCTCGATGCAGCGGCGCGCGTTCTCCGCGATGTCGGTCTGATTGGGTGATAACTTGGTGATGAGCGGTTTCCTGGTTTGCGCGCGGCAGGCCGCGACCACGCGCGCCGACATGTCCGGGTCGTTGCCGAACGCCACGCCGCCTTCCTTCACATTGGGACAGGAGATGTTGATCTCCATCGCGTCGATGGGCGAGTCGTCGAACAGGCGCGTGATCTCGGCGTATTCCTCCACCGTGGAGCCGGACACATTGGCGATGAAGCGCGTCTCGCTGAAATCGAGTGTGGGCAAAATGTTTTTGATGACGTATTCCGTGCCGGGGTTTTGCAGCCCGATGGCATTCAGCATCCCCATCGGCGTTTCCCACACCCGGTGCGGCGCATTGCCGAGGCGGGCTTTGAGTGTCGTGCCCTTCAAACACACCGCGCCCGCATCGCGATTGGAAAAACCGTGCACGCGCGTGTATTCTTCCCCGAACCCCACGCAACCGGAGAGCAGCACGAGCGGCGTATTGAAGCGCATGCCGCAGAACTCCATACCCAGCATATTCTGATTCATCTCATCCATTAAACCTCCCCCCTTTATCAAAGGGGGGCAAGGGGGGATTTTTAGAGGCGCCTATATGTTCCATGTCGTCCTGTTCGAGCCGGAGATTCCACCCAACACCGGCAACATTATACGCCTGTGCGCGAACAGCGGCGCGCAATTGCATCTGATTAAACCGCTGGGCTTCAGCCCCACGGACAGCAAGCTCAAACGCGCGGAACTCGACTACCACGACTGGGCCAGCGTGCATCAGCACGACAACCTCGACGCCTTCAAGGAAACCGTGCAGCCCCCACGCCTGTTCGCAATATCCACACGCGGCACGCGCAACTATGCGGATGTTTCCTATCAGCCGGGTGATGCGCTCTTATTCGGCCCGGAGACGCGCGGCCTGCCGCAAACCATGCTCGATGCCTTGCCCAAGGATCACATCCTGCGCATCCCCATGCGCCCCCACAACCGCAGCCTCAATTTATCCAACGCGGTTGCAATCGTGCTTTACGAAGCATGGCGGCAGCAGGGGTTTGCTGGAGCTGATTAAGCGATTTCCAGCTTTGCGGAGCGGATGAATTCGGGGTACATTACAGTACAGCGAGTTCGACGATGAGGGTGCATGGAAGCAAACATTTTAATACGTTATTGCAGAACGCTGTCCTTTATACCTAACGTGTGAGCGGTTTGTGTTGCGATTACGAATTGTCGAGCGGGTAGCCAGATAGGCATGCCAACTATACTCAGGACTGGGCCATACCGTTTCTATTTCTATAGCAACGAGAAAGGAGAGCCGCCACACATTCATGTGCAGCGCGAGCGATTTCTTGCCAAGTTTTGGTTAAATCCTGTTTCATTGGCAGGTTCAAAGCGCTTCAGCTCTCATGAGCTGCGAGCAATTCAGAGGCACGTTGAAGATAACAGAAACAAACTCTTGGAGGCTTGGAATGAGTACATTAGCAGTTGAAACACATCCTTTCGCTCAAAATGTTGAGTTTACAGATGACGATTTGGTCGTCTCTCTAGTGGACGGCCGAAAAGTAACAGTCCCGCTAGTATGGTTCCCGCGTTTATCGAATGCTACCAGAAGCCAGCTGGAGAATTATGAGCTTCTTGGCGATGGCGAGGGAATCCATTGGCCTGAAATTGACGAAGACCTAAGCATAGAGGGTCTGTTGCGAGGCACTCATTAGCCTTAGCCTTCTCGCGTAACGTCTGCTTCACGCGGACAGCCAACCGTGTCACTGCGCCATGCATCTTCGTAGGTCGGATCAAGCGTAGCGGATCCGACACTGCTAATATGAAAGGCGTTGTCGGCTACGGCCATGCCTTGAGCCGACCTACTACTCTTCATAACTTGGATACACAGGAGCGAAACACATGAGTAAAGGCGAAGGCAGTAAGAAGGAAGCCAAGAAGCAACCGGCCAAGACCATGAAAGAAAAAAGGGCCGCGAAGAAATCCAAGAAGGAGAGTAAGCGTTAGGCAGTTACTACCGCGTGGACACAAAAACGTGCCCACCCTACTCTGACTACGTTTGTTAAGTATTTAAATCGTTTCCGCTTTCTGTTCGCGCGCGAGCAGGGCGTGCACCGCGTTGCGTGGGCTCTTGCCTTCGTGCAGTACGCTGCATACCTGTTCGCTGATGGGCATTTCAATACCCTGCGCTTGCGCCAGGCGCATGACTTCGCGCGCAGTGGCAACGCCTTCCACGCTTTGACCGATCTCGCGCAATGCGTCCGTAAGCGGCGTGCCGCGCGCGAGTGCGAGCCCCAGACGGCGGTTGCGTGATTGGTCGTCGGTGCAGGTGAGCACGAGGTCGCCCAACCCGGCGAGGCCCATGAAGGTTTCGCGCTTGCCGCCGAGGGCGACGCCTAAACGCATCATCTCGGCCAGGCCGCGCGTGATGAGTGCGGCGCGGGTGTTGGCACCGAAGCCGAGGCCGTCCGCAATGCCGGCGGCGATGGCGAGTACGTTTTTAACGGCGCCCCCCAGCTCCACGCCGGTCACATCGCCGGAGGTGTAGGCGCGGAAGCCGTCGTTGTGCAGTCGCGCGGCGAGTGCGGCAGCGAACTCCGCGTTTTGCGAGGCGACGGTGACCGCAGTCGGCAAACCGGCGGCGACTTCGCGCGCGAAGGTGGGGCCGGAGATCACGGCAAACGGGTGGGCAGCGCCCACCACCTCTTGCGCTATCTGATGCGGCAGGTTGCCGCTACCGGGCTCCATGCCTTTGGTGGCGCAGGCGATGCGCAGGGATGATTGTGCGCGTGCTGCCAGCAGTTGCAATGTGTCACGGAAGCCGTGGCTCGGCACCGCGATCAGGCAATCGCTCGCCGCGTCCAGGGCACGGGCAAGATCGTCCGTGGTCTGTAAATTTTCGGGAAACGCGGCGTCGGGTAAAAAACGTGAGTTGCGGCGCGTTTGCGCAAGCTGCGCCATGAACTCCGCGTTGCGTCCCCACAGCATGGTGGGTTGGCCGTTGCGCGCAAGCAGGACTGCAAGCGCCGTGCCCCACGACCCGGCGCCGAGCACGACGATGGGTGAGGGTGCCTTCACCCGCAGCGTCCGCTAGTGTTCAACTTCCTTGTCCGCACCCTGCTTCTGCATGTGCGCGTAGATGGCGTCGAAATTTACCGGCGTGAGCAGGAGTTGCGGAAACCCACCCTTGCTCACCAGCTCCGCCACCGCTTCGCGCGCGAACGGAAACAGGATGTTGGGGCAGAAACTGCCCAGCGTGCGCGCAAGGTCTGCTGGCGCAAAACCCTGGAGGGTAAAAATACCGGCCTGCTGCACCTCCACCAGATACGCGGTTTTATCGCCGAGCTTGGCCGTGACGGTGACCGTGAGCACGATCTCGTGCACGGTCGCGTCGATTTGGACGGCCTTGCTTTGCAGATGCAGATCGATGTGCGGCGCCCATTGTTCGGTGAACATCTGCGGCGTATTCGGCGCCTCGAATGAGAGGTCCTTGATGTACACCTTCTGGATGGAGAACTGTGCGCCGTCTTCGGCTGGTTTTTGCGTTTCGGATTCGGTGGTCATGTTATTTCCTAAAATTCATTTGGGAGAGACACTTCAGGCGGTACTGCCCTGCAACAACGCCTCCAGCTTGCCGTTACGCTCAAGCTGCGCGAGCTCATCGAAACCGCCGACGTGCACGTCGTTGATGAAGATTTGCGGCACGCTGCGCCGCCTGCTCTTCGACTCCATTTCGTGGCGCAGACGGGGCTGCTCGTCGACGCGATGCTCCGTGTAATGCACCCCTTTGCGTTCGAGCAACTGGCGCGCGCGCACGCAGTAGGGGCACATGCCGGTGCTGTAGACAGTGACTTCGGGCACGGGCACCTCAGGTCGTCACCAAGGGCAGCTTGGCGTCCTTCCATGTCAGCAGGCCGCCGCCCAGTTTATATATCTGGGCAAAGCCGTGCTTGCGCAGGATATCGCCCGCACGCGCGGAAAGCTGTCCGTTCTGGCAGGTCACAATGAGCGGCTTGTCTCTCATTTTGTCCAGTTCCTTGATCCGCGCCTCCAGCACAGCAAGCGGCACGTGCACGGCATTGACGATGTGCCCGGCGCGGAATTCGCTTTCCTCGCGTACATCGAGCACCACTGCGCCTTCGCGGTTGATAAGCTGCGTGGCCGCCGCCGGGGTGACCGACTTGAACCCGAGCAACACCTCGGACAGCATGGTCGCGCCCAGCAGCACGCTGATCACGACCAGCGCAAGAAATAATATCCAGTGGTTGACTACGAAGGCGAAGAACTGTTGCATGAGGCTCGTCGTTGGAAGCGGATGTGCCAAGGTGTGCCAGAGTGTATTGGCCACGTAAACATTATATAATAATAGCCCACCAAGCTATATGCATAAAATCATTTACTCATGAGTTCATTGTTATGGCTGCACTCTCAGGCGCGTCCCCGCCCCTTGTTTAGGGGGCGGGACAGGGTGGGGGTAGAGTTAATAAGATTTTTACTCAGGAGACACTTGGTCAGCAGTGTATCCTTACTTTGTGTCTCCTGAGTAAATACGCCACATTATGTCATCCGTGCCCAGACCCCTGGTCCTTACCATTCTCGATGGCTGGGGTTATAGCGAAAACCCCGTCGGCAACGCGATCTACCACGCACGCAAACCCGTATGGGAACGGCTGTGGAGCACCTGCCCGCACACGCTGCTGCGCACCTCCGGCACCGACGTCGGGCTGCCCGCCGACCAGATGGGCAACTCCGAGGTCGGCCACCTGAACCTCGGCGCCGGGCGCGTGGTGTATCAGGAGTTCTCGCGCATCAGCCGCGCCATCAAGAGCGGCGCATTCTTCACCAACCAGACGCTCACGCGCGCCGTGGATCAGGCCATGAGCGGCGGCCACGCGCTGCACATCATGGGTCTGCTGTCGCCGGGCGGCGTGCACAGCCACGAGGAACATATCCTCGCCATGCTGGAACTTGCGGTGAAGCGCGGCGCGAAGCAGGTCTACGTTCACGCCTTCCTCGACGGGCGCGACACCTCGCCCAAGAGCGCCGCAGCCTCGATCAAGTTACTGGAGGACAAGTGCGCCGCGCTCGGTCACGGGCGCATCGCCTCGATCATCGGGCGCTATTACGCCATGGATCGCGACCACCGCTGGCCGCGCATTCAGGCCGCGTACGACCTCATCACGCAGGGCAAGGCGGAATTTCAGGCGCCTACGGCGAGCGCCGCGCTTGAGCTCGCCTATGCGCGCGGCGAGTCCGACGAGTTCGTCAAGGCCACTGCCATCGTGCCGGCGGCCGAACAACCGCTACGCATGCAGGACGGCGATGTTGCCGTGTTCATGAATTTCCGCTCCGACCGCGCGCGCCAGATCACGCGCGCCTTCATCGAGCCGGACTTCAACGGCTTCGCGTGCGCGGTCAAACCGAAACTCGCCGCCTTCGTGAGCCTCACCGAATACAACGACGAATTCGACGTACCGGTGGCGTTCCCCTCGGAGCGCCTGCACAACGTGTTCGGCGCCTACATCGCGCGCCACGGGCTGCGCCAGTTGCGCATTGCCGAGACCGAAAAATACGCGCACGTGACGTTCTTCTTCAACGGCGGCGAGGAGCAGCCGTTCGAGGGCGAAGACCGCATCCTCATCCCCTCGCCCAACGTGGCGACGTACGATCTCAAGCCGGAGATGAGCGCGCTTGAGGTCACCGACAAGCTCATCAAGGCGATAGACAGCGGCAAGTACGATGTCATCATCTGTAATTTCGCCAACCCAGACATGGTCGGCCACACCGGCAATTTCGCCGCCACCGTCAAGGCCATCGAGACCATCGACACCTGCCTCGGCCGCATCCAGCAGGCCCTGCACAAGGCGGGCGGCGAGATGCTCATCACCGCCGATCACGGCAACGCCGAACAGCTCATCGGCGAGGGTACGGGCCAGGCACATACCGCGCACACCACCAACGCGGTGCCACTGATCTATGTGGGCCGCCCCGTGCATCTCGCCGGCGACGGCGCGCTGGCCGATGTCGCGCCCACGATGCTGAAACTCATGGGGCTGCCGATACCGCGGGAGATGAGCGGCGTGCCGCTGGTGGAGATCACGCACTGAATCCGCGCCGGGGGTGGCTGCCGCTCCTCGCCATATTATTGGTGTGCATGGCGGCGCCCGCCCCCGCGGCCGACACCGCCGCCAAACGCCAGGAACTTGCACAACTGCGCACGCGCATACAGGCCCTGCGCACCGAACTCGTCAGCGCGCACAGGACACAGGGCGAACTGCTCAACTCGCTCAAGACCAGCGAACAGGCCATCGGACGCATCAACCAGCGTCTGCGCGATCTCGACGCCGAGGCGCAACAACACAATGCGCGGCTGGCGCAGTTACAGCGCGATAAGGAGCAACTGGCCACGGAGATGAGCGCCCAGAGACACGCCCTCACTGCGCAGGTCCGCTCCGCGTACCTGATGGGCCGCCAGGACTACCTGAAAACGCTGCTCAATCAGCAAGACCCTGCGCGGCTGGGACGCGGCCTGCTATACTATAATTACTTTAATCGCGCGCGCGCGGAACGTATTGCGCAAGCCAGCGCGGGCCTGGAGCAGTTGACCGCGACGACGCAGGCCATCGAACAACAGCGTGCGCACCTCGCCGAACTGCGGGTGGAGCAACAGCAGGAAAAGGCGGTACTGGACGACGGCCAGCAGACACGGGAATTAATCCTCGCCCGTCTCAATGCCGACATACACCGGAAAGATAGCCAGCTTGCGCGCCTGCTTGAAGATGAGCGCGCGCTCGGTGTCCTGCTGAAGCGCCTGCCGCGCGCAGCAGATAAACAGGGTTATCTCCCGTTTGCAGCACTCAAGGGAAAGCTTCCCTGGCCGGCCAAAGGTAACGCCACCGCGCCGTTTGGCAGCAGCCGCCTTGATGACCGCGCGCGCTGGCAGGGCGTGCTGATCGAGGGACGCGCGGGTGACGAGGTGCGTGCCGTCGCGCCGGGCCGCATCGCGTTCGCCGAGTGGTTGCGCGGTTTCGGATTAATGATAATCATTGATCACGGTGACGGCTACATGACCCTGTACGGTCACAATCAGGCCCTGTATAAGGGCGTGGGCGACCGGGCGGAGGCGGGCGAGGTGATTGCAGCGATGGGCGCGAGCGGCGGTAACGAACGGCCCGGCGTCTATTTCGAAATCCGCGAGCAGGGAGTACCGCGCGACCCGCTCGTCTGGTGCCGCCCCCAGGAACTAAAGCTGGGCCGCAGTAACTAAGAAACAGACGCATCTTAAATTCGAATTCGCGCCACGGAGCTACACATGAAGTCCACATTACGTGCCTTTCTCATCCTCGCCCTCGGCCTCGTGCTGGGCGTATCCCTGACGGTCGGGCAGAGTGTGTTCGCCGAGCGCGAAGAAAAGAGCGCCGCCACCCTGCCGCTCGCCGAGCTGCGCACCTTCACCGAGGTGTTCGCCCGGGTAAAGAGCGACTACGTCGAAGGCGTGGACGACAAAACCCTGCTCAATTACGCCATCCGCGGCATGCTGTCGGGGTTGGACCCGCACTCGTCCTATCTCGATGCCGACGCCTACAAGGAACTTCAGATCGGCACCAGCGGCGAGTTCGGAGGCCTCGGGCTTGAGGTCGGCATGGAGAACGGTTTCGTCAAGGTGATCGCACCGATCGACGACACTCCCGCAGCGCGCGGCGGCGTGCAGGCGGGCGATCTCATCATCCGTCTCGACAACGCACCGCTGCAAGGCATGGAGCTGAACGACGCCGTCAAACTGATGCGCGGCCAGGTCGGCACCAACATCACACTCACGCTGCTGCGCAAGGGCGAGGAGAAGCCGCTCAAGATCACACTCACGCGCGCCGTCATCAAGACCAAAAGCGTGAAGTCGCAGACACTGGAGCCGGGCTACGGTTACGTGCGCGTCTCGCAATTCCAGGCCCAGACCGGCACCAACCTGATCGACGCCGTGAACCAGCTCAAGAAAGACAGCGGCGGCAGCCTCAAGGGCATGGTGCTCGATCTGCGCAACAATCCGGGCGGCGTGTTGGGTGCTGCGGTCACGGTGAGCGATGCCTTTCTCGAAAAGGGACTCATTGTCTACACCGAAGGCCGGGTGAAAGATTCCAAGATGAAGTTCACCGCCACGCCCAACGACGCCCTCAAGGGCGCACCGATGGTGGTGCTGGTGAATGGCGGATCCGCCTCGGCCTCGGAGATCGTGGCCGGTGCGTTGCAGGATCACAGGCGCGCGGTCATCATGGGCAGTAAGACATTCGGCAAGGGCTCGGTGCAGACCATCCTGCCCATCACCAACGATACCGCGCTGAAGCTCACCACGGCGCGCTACTACACGCCGAACGGTCGCTCGATCCAGGCCGAAGGCATCGTGCCTGACATCATCACCGAAAACGTCAAGCTCACAGTAGGTGAAAAGAGCAACGTGGAACCGCTCACTGAAGCCAGCCTAAGCCGCCACCTCAGCAACGGCAAAAAGCCGGAAGAGAAGAGCGTGGCATCGCCCAAACCGGAGGCGGGCTCCGCAGCAGCGGAAAAAGACAAAGAGCCACTGGTCAGCAGCGATTACCAGCTCTACGAAGCGCTCAATCTGCTCAAGGGTCTGACGATACTTCAGTCGCGCAACTAGTTTGATTTCGCACCGCGCGAGATGAACTCGCGCGGGCGACTAAAGGGGAGAACTGCGTCTCTCCCCTTTAGAAACCCCATTCCCCAGTGCCCCAGCAAGACTGCGGGATAACTTTGAAGGTAAGGTTTTTAAAAGCTGGCGCAGATTTATTGTTGTAGTTTGGAGGCCCATGAGTAGAGTGCTCATACCTTTAGCGCAGGGGTGTGAAGAACTAGAAGCGGTCACCCTCATCGACCTGCTGCGCCGCGCGGGCATCAGCGTCGTCACTGCTGGTCTCGACGCTACACCAGTGGTAGCGAGTCGAGGCACACGTCTGCTCCCCGACACCACGCTCGATGAGGCACTGGAGCACGACTACGACATGGTGGTGCTGCCCGGCGGACAACCCGGCAGCGATAATCTCAATAACGACGCGCGCATCCACACACTGCTGAAAAAAATGGCGCACGGCGGAAAATTCACCGCCGCCATCTGCGCCGCCCCCGCCGTGCTCGCACACGCAGGCCTGCTCGATGGTAAACGCGCCACCGGCTTTCCCGGCACACTGGAAAAACTTGCGTCCACCAAATTCACGATTGAGAATTATCCCGTGGTCAGAGACGGCAACGTCATCACCTCGCGCGGCCCCGGCACGGCGATGGACTTCACGCTCGAACTGATCGAGCTATTGTCCGGGAAAGAAAAGCGTGCTCAGGTCGAAGCCGGCCTGCAGCGTCCGCACCCGCAGTGATCGCGCTACTGGAAGCCAGTCGCGCCGGACTGTTGCGGCGTAGACCGGCATCCTTGATCAGCTGGGCACAGAGAATGTCATCCCGATTTACTGACGGCATTGAATGCCGCAGAGCAGCGCTAGCAGCAGCGGCCCAAAATCCCCAGATCTGCGGCCACCCCCTTTTTAAAGGGGGTCGAGCGGCAGCGAGGGGGGATTTTCTTAAAGGGGGTCGAGCGTTAGCGAGGGGGGGATTTGAGACCGCACTGCCGATGAATTGATAAGCTCGTAGGGCGCAATAACCGAGGGGCCTTGCACACTACGCTTGCCTCTTCTTCGGATCGAAAATGCGAGCCGTTGAATAGAAAAGGGTAGCGTCCCCTTATTCTCATGTCGTTACCCTCCGGTTAGTAGATAATCTATTTTTTCTAGCTTTGGTTAGTTGCGTAACTAATTCACTCTCGCTTCACTCACTTGCCGCGCCAGAGGTAGTAACTGGCTTCCGAGAAGCCGTGACGGCGAC
>JAQBXX010000043.1 GCA_027624315.1 Pseudomonadota bacterium | reverse complement strand
TACCACAATGCGCCCTAACTGGGTGTCCGTTTTATCGGGGTAAGATCAAGCGTAGCGAGGGGGGATTTGTTGCTAGTGCAGCGCGGATTCAGCCGCCAGCACGCTGATGCGCACGTCACCCACGCTAACCACCTGGCCCGCGCGGATTTTGCAGGTTTTGCGCAACTCCGCCTTGCCATCCACCGACACACCGCCGCCAGCCACCAGCATCTTGCCCGCGCCGCCGCTGTCGCAAACGCCAGTCAATTTCAGCAGTTGGTTCAGCTCGACAAATTCGCCGACCAGTCTAAATTCGAGTTGTTGCATGTGATCCTTGTGCAGTGAAGGGAAATTACGGGTACTTTTTTAAACGAAACAGTCCATGGGTGTCGCTATCACTGGTGAAATACAGCGCGCCATCCGGGCCGATGGCCACACCTACGGGCCGCGCCCAGCGTTCGCCATCCTGCAACTGAAAACCGGTGACCAGATCATCCACCCGCTGCGCCCGGCCCTCCTGAAACCGCACGGCGACGATCTTCGGCGGCCGCCGCGTCGCCGCGTCACCGAAAAAGCCGCCACCGGGCTGGGTGCCCCATGAACCGTGCAACGCCACGATGGCATCGAACTCCAGCCTCTTGTCCAGCGCACCCTTTGGTACAAAGGTTACGCCCATCGGCGCACTGCGCGACAGGAAGGTCGCCACCGGCGCCACGACATCCTGCATCGGCCGCGGCGGATCACGCACGATGCAGTCATCGCGCTGCATGCGCTGACCGTCGTACTGAAACCAGGGCATGCCATGAAACGACCCGGCATCGATCCGGCTGAAATACTCCGGCGGTTGCTCATAGCCCCAATGATCGGGGCCGTTATTGCTCGCGTACAGCACACCGCTGGCCGGGTGCCAGGCAAACCCCACGGCGTTACGCAGCCCCGAGGCATAGGCCTCCCATCTCGCCTTGCCGCCGTCCTCGCGCAACACCATGATTCCGCCACGGCGGTCGTTGAATGGATAAGGGTCGCCGAGATATTGATCGCTACAGTTGCTGCCGATGCCGAGGCTCACGTACACCCGCCCGTCCGGGCCCACACCCACGCTGCGGCTGCTGTGCCCGCCACCGCCGGGCAAGGCGGCCAACAACTTCACCGCATCGGGCGCCAGCTTTTCCTGCCCGGGCCGATAGGGCACACGATACACACCATCGGTGCGGGCAATGAGAATTTCATTGGTCCGGAACGCCACACTGTGCGGATAGTCGCCCAGCGTCACCAGCACCTGAGGCATGGTATAAGGCGGCGGCAGGCGATACACCTTGCCGGACCTGGAGCCGATGAACAGATCGCCGTTGCCGGAAAACGTCAACAGGCGCGGACCCTCCAGCGCGCCGGTCAGCAGCTCAAGCCGATAACCCTGCGGCAGCAGTGCGACCCGGCGCTCCCCGCCAACAGTAATGACCTGTTCCTGATAGGCCAGCTTCTCCACGGACGCCTGCGCCACCGCCGTGACGAGGCCGCAGAGAAACAAAAGGGCTGCTTTGTGCGCAAGAGAATTCATCGCTGGATTTACTCAAGTGTCCATCGAACCAGAGATAGCATAACCCGACCCTCTGATTCTGGTCTTTTTTCTGCTTTACACACGCAAAAAAGCCCCGTAGGGTGAGGCCTGCCCCAGCCAATAAAGAGAAATAAAATGGCCGCGCCCGAACAAATCCAGGAACTTGTTGAGCGGTTCGACCGCAATCTGGACGCCTACCGCAGCGGAAAATACAACGAAACCCAGGTACGCCGCGAGTTTATTGATCCGCTTTTCAAGGCCCTTGGCTGGGATATGGACAATACCCAAGGCTATGCCGAAGCCTATAAGGACGTCATCCATGAAGACGCCATCAAGATAGGCGACTATAACAAGGCGCCTGACTACTGCTTCCGCATCGGCGGCACACGCAAGTTTTTCCTGGAAGCCAAAAAACCTTCGGTGTATATCAAGGAGGACATCGCCCCCGCCTTTCAACTGCGCCGTTATGCCTGGTCGGCCAAGTTGCCGCTCTCCATCCTCACCGACTTCGAAGAATTCGCCGTTTACGATTGCCGCATCAAGCCAGATAAAACAGACAAGGCCGCTAAAGCACGCATTCTCTATCTCACTTTCAAAGAATACGATCAGCGCTGGGACGACATCACCTCTATCTTCTCCAAGGAGGCCGTGCTCAGAGGCTCATTTGACAAATACGCGGACACGAGCAAAGGAAAGCGAGGCACCTCCGAGGTGGACACCGCCTTCCTGACAGAGATCGAATCGTGGCGGGAACTGCTGGCGCACAACATTGCCCTACGCAATTCTGCGCTTAGCCAGCGTGAACTCAACTTCGCCGTACAGCAGACTATAGACCGCATTATCTTCTTGCGCATCTGCGAAGACCGCGGCATCGAACCCTATGGCCGCCTCATGGCGCTCACCAACGGCAACCAGATATATGCCCGGCTCACTGATCTGTTTCGTCAGGCCGACGCGCGCTATAACTCCGGTCTGTTCCATTTCAGGGAGGAGAGAGATCGTCCCGAAGCACCCGACGAACTGACGCTCCAGCTCACCATTGACGACAAGCCGCTCAAGGAAGTTTTCAAGAATCTTTACTATCCTGACAGCCCCTACGCATTTTCCGTGCCCCCCGCCGACATCCTCGGCAGTGTGTATGAACAATTTCTCGGCAAGGTTATCCGCCTCACGCCCGGCAACCGCGCCGTGGTGGAAGACAAGCCGGAGGTCAAAAAAGCGGGCAGCGTATTTTACACACCCACTTACATTGTTGACTACATCGTTAAGAATACTGTCGGGAAGCTGGTGGAGGGCAAAAAGCCGAAACAGGTTGAGAAGCTCAAAATCCTCGATCCCGCCTGTGGCTCAGGCTCGTTCCTCATCGGCGCATATCAGAAATTGCTCGACTGGCACCTGAAATAGTACGTCGAAGTCGGCGCGGAACAACACGCTAAAGGCAAGTCGCCCAAACTCCATCAAGACCGCGAAGGCTGGCGGCTCACCACAGCGGAAAGAAAACGCATCCTGCTCAATAATATCTATGGGGTAGATATCGACTCGCAGGCCGTCGAAGTCACCAAACTTTCGCTGTTGCTCAAGGTGCTGGAAGGTGAGTCCGATCAAAGCCTGACCAGACAGCTCACTTTTTTACACGAACGGGCGCTGCCCGACCTGGGAAGTAACATCAAGTGCGGCAATTCACTCATCGGGCCGGATCTTTATGAAAGCAGGCTCGCTCTCGACGAAGATGAAAAATACCGCATCAACGCCTTCGACTGGAAAGCAGAGTTTTCTGCCATTATGCAGGTGGGTGGGTTCGACGCGGTGATTGGGAATCCACCTTACGGAACAATGATTACACCCGCTCAGATGAACTATTTCTCAACGCGCTATCATCACCAGGATTATCAACTCGACTATTACCTTTTGTTTCTTGAGCGCTACGAATTGCTTGTTAAGTCGAACGGATTACTTGGAGTGATTGTATCAAATACATGGTTACAATCTGTCACATTAAGAAAAGTCAGGCAATATCTTGCAAGCCAGTATCAATGGTTAAGAATTTTATATTTGCCAGAAAAAATATTCCGGGCCGTCGTTGATACCCATGTCCTGATATTTCAAAAAACGGCAAATGCCGCTTCAAACACCGGGGATCTCTCCATTGATGTTCGGCGCGGAAATAATATTATGCCCTGGCATACCCTGCCTCAAAAGGACATTCCACGGGATGGTAGCTCTATCAACATAGTTGCGCCTATAGCGGCGCAACAACTGCTTGGCAGAATCACTGGGAGGTCAGTTCCGCTAAAGGATATTGCCAGCGTGTTTAACGGTGTCAAACCCTTTGAGAAAGGCAAAGGAAATCCTCCGCAAACAGAAAAAATAATGGAGGAAAAACCTTATGTGCGTGAGGGGGCCATGCCTGGAGAAGGCTGGTCGCCCTTATTACGCGGCAGTCTTATCCAGCGTTATAAAACTATCTGGAATCATGATTATTGGATTCAATACGGCCCCTGGCTTGCCGCGCCGCGCGACCCCTTTATATTTGAAGCGCCGTCAAAGATCATGGTGCGACAGACGGGCGACTCGCTCATCGCCACTTTAGTCGGACAGAAGTTTATCGCGCGTGATAATTTGCATATTGTTCTACCGAAAGACCTGCAATACGATCTTCGTTATATTCTCGGCATCATCAACTCAAAGCTGCTCGATTTTGTATACACCTTAATCAACCCTGAAAAAGGCGAGGCTCTAGCGCAAGTCAAGAAATATCACGTCGAACAACTACCCATTCTTCCCGTTAACTTCGATGACCCGCAGCAACATGCCTGCCATGACCGGATGGTGGCGCTGGTCGAAAAAATGCTGACGCTGCAAAAACAGCACGCAGCAGCAAAAACCCAGCACGAGAAAGACAACCTTCAGCGCCAGATTGACGCAACGGACGGGCAAATTGATAAGCTGGTGTACGAGCTGTATGGTTTGATGGAGGAGGAAATAAAGCTGGTGGAAGGAGCAAGCGTAGCCCGGATGGGGTGAAACACAATCCGGGAAACAACATTGGCATCGCCAAGCGATTTTCCGGACTTCGCTCTGCTTCATCCAGGCTCCGCTCACAGTCCCTTGCAATCACCGCTTTAAGCCTCCAGATTTATACAGCCGTCCCCAGGTCCTCCGGTGGCTGATCCGGATTCTCTTCAGGCGGTGTTTTGCCCTTGTCCAGCTTGCGCTGTCTTTTTTCTTCCTGCTTTTTCTTTTTTGCCAGATCCTTCTGACGCTTCTGATACTGAAAGTTAGGTTGTGCCACAAGTCACCTCTTTAGCAGGTATTCCTGAATTATGTAAGAGCGGCCTCATGAACATGGCGGAGAGGGTGGGATTCGAACCCACGTGGCGGGATGAACCGCCCATCCGATTTCGAGTCGGCGCCGTTATGACCGCTTCGGTACCTCTCCCGGTGAAAGTTGCATGGCGAAGGTTGTATAGCATAGGCGCTAAGCGAGGCGACAACAATACTTGGGCGCCCTTTTGACTTGCGACCGTACCAGCCACGACGCCACGCCCTACTGCGCCTGTGCCGTTTCGTGCGCAATCAGTTCGCGCACGAGGGGTATCGTGAGCTTGCGCTGGCGGGTAAGCGAATGGATGTCCAGGCGCTGCAACAGTTCAAACAATCGCGGCATGTCACGCGGCCAGTGGCGCAGCAGGTAGCCGCCCACTTCTGTGGGCAGCTCCATGCCGCGATTGCGCGCGCGCAATTGCAGCGCGGCGATCTTTTCTGCGTCGCCCAAGGCCTGCAATTGCAGCACCAGGCCCCAGGAAAAACGTGAACTCAGATCGGGCAGACTCAAACCCAGCGCTGACGGTGGCGCATCGCCCGCCGCGAGGAGGATGGCGCCGGTTTCGCGCAAGCGGTTATACAAATGAAATAACGCTGTTTCCCAGTCCGGGTGAGCGGCGATGGATTGCACGTCATCCACACATATCAGCGCGAGCTGCTCCAAACTTTCCAGCACGTCCGTACTCAGCGCGCGCAACTCATTCAGCGGTAGGTAGGCACAGCGCGCGCCAGCGGCGGAAACCGCCTGACACGCGGCGTGCAGCAGATGGGTTTTGCCGCTGCCCCCTGCGCCCCACAGATAAAGAAACCGGTGCTCGCCGCGCACCAGCGCCTCTACGGCGTGCAGGGCCTCGCGGTTCGGGCCGGCGAGATAATTGGCAAAGCTCGCTTCGTCGCGCAGGCCGAGGTTGAGCGGAAGCTGTGTCGCCGCGGCCATTAGTCGCCCGGCGTACGGTCGTATAGATAGCTGTTTACATAGCGCTCGTGCGCGTAACGCAGCAACACCACCAGCACGGCGGCGCCGGGCAGGGCGAGCAGCACGCCGGTAAATCCGAACAACTGGCCGCCCGCGAGGATGGCGAAGATGACGGCTATCGGATGCAGGCCGATACGTGCGCCGATCAGGCGCGGGGTGAGGAAAAATCCCTCCGCCACCTGGCCGACGCCGAACACGACCAGTACCGGAACGAGATGCACCCAATCCTGATATTGCACGGCTGCGGCGATGCCCGCCGCAATTAACCCGGTGATGACGCCGAGATAAGGTACAAAGCTGAGTACGCCCGCCATCACCCCGATCAGCAGCGCGAGATCGAGCCCGATGGACCACAGGCCCACGGAGTAGATCAGCGCGAGCGCCAGCATCACCAGCAACTGGCCGCGCAGAAACCCCCCCAGCACCGCATCGCTCTCCGTGGCCAGGCGCGCCACAACGGGCTCCAGCTTGCGCGGCAGCAGATTGCGAATCTGCCCCAGCAGGATGTCCCAGTCGCGCAGCAGGTAGAAAGTCACCAGCGGAATCAGCAGCAGGTTCATGAGCCAGCCGAGCAACGCCATACCGGACTGTGACGCCGAGCCCAGCGCGCTCGCCACGATGCCGCCCGCCTTCTGCCACTGCCCGGCGAGCGCCTGGTACACGCTGCCCGTATCCAGCCCGACATCCTCTAGGCCCAGATGATGCGCATTCAGCCACGGCAGTGCCGAGTTCTTCACCCACTCGACGTAAACCGGCAGCTTGCCGATCAACACGGTAATCTGGCGCTCGATAACAGGCACCAGGATCAGCAGCAAAATAATTATCAGCAGCATGAGCAATGAAAACACGATGGTCGTGGCCAGTGTGCGCGAAAGACGCTGCGCCTCCAGCCGCGTCACCAGCGGGTCGAACATGTACGCCAGCAGTGCACCCACCAGAAACGGCGTGAACACCGGCGCGAGCAGATACAGCAGCCCGCCCGCGCCCGCGACCACAGCCAACGTGAACCAGCGTTGCGAATCAGTCACCCGGATCCTCCGCGGTCGATTGCAGGGCACGCGTACCCCAGGTCCAGATGTAGTGCACGCCGCTTGCGAGCGTGGTGACGAGCACCGTGTAGATAAGGATATACACCACCTCTCCCACCCCCGGCAGCAGGCTCTGGTGCAGCATGACGGCGAGCACCAACGCGATCTGCATCACGGTATTGATCTTGCTGGTGCGGCTCGGCAGCAGATCAAAGCGCCGGATGGTATAATGATATGCAACAGCGCCGAGTACGATGATGAGATCGCGTCCGACCACGACGGCCGCCAGCCACAGCGGCAATAACCCAAGCCAGGCGAGGGCGAGAAAAGAAGTCATCAGCAGTAATTTGTCTGCCACCGGGTCCAGAATCGAACCCAGGCGGCTCTTCCAGCCATAGCGCTTGGCGAGGAAGCCGTCCAGTGCATCGCTGATACCGGCCAGGACGAATATCAGCAGCGCCTCTGCATAGCGTTGCTGTAGCAGCATGGCTGCCAATGGCACCACCAGCAGCATACGCAACAGACTGATCAGGTTGGGAATATCGTGATTACGCATAGTATGTTCGAGTATTCTAGCAGTCCGACACCATAACGCGAGCCTTCACGGCATTTTTATCTTTATGGGCCCAGGCTTCCTCTCACTTTCGCACACAGACCCTAAACCCTGGTGAAACCCAAGAACCCCGCAACTACCTCCGGCTCACCGCTCAGCTACCGCGCTGCCG
>JAQBXX010000001.1 GCA_027624315.1 Pseudomonadota bacterium | reverse complement strand
TGAAATGGCTGTTTTTCCCAGTAACCATGCGTATCTCCCAGTATACGATGGTTACGAAACGCCCTAATTACCCAAAACAATCTTAACTTTATCACAGCGAGTGAGGCGGCATGAAAAAATCGCGTGCAGTGTCCCGGTCAAAGTCAGCGTCAAAATCAGTGTCCAAGAAATCCCTGGTCGGCATCGTCACCGGTAGCCCCAATGATCTTGCGACAGTGGTCAAGGTGCGCGATACGCTCACCGAACTCGACATCCCGAGTGAAATCGTATTGGCCTCGGCGCACCGCACGCCGCACAAGGTGATCGCGTATCTGGAGCGTGCGCACAAGGAGGGGGTACAGGTGCTGATCGGTTGCGCGGGCATGGCGAATCACCTCGCGGGCGTGCTGGCGAGCCACAGCCACCTGCCCGTGATCGGCCTGCCGTTGAGCGGCGGCGTGATGTCCGGTCTCGACAGCCTGCTCGCTACGGTGCAGATGCCGCCCGGTGTGCCGGTGGCGACGGTGGCGGTGGATGGCGCGCGCAATGCAGCGCTGCTCGCCGCACGCATCCTCGCCCTCAAATATCCGGAGATCGAAGCGCGGCTCGAGCAGACCGCCAAGCGTGAGCGTGCGCGCTACGAACAGACCTCCGCCGAGGCGCTCGCCAAATATATCAAGCACTCATAGATGTGACACACGAACCCGTTAAGTACCGCGGATGCGCAGGCTGGGTTAGCGGCTTTATCGCGTAACCCAACAAATCCAAACTTCAACTCCGACGGATGGCTATACACTTTGTTGGGTTAGGCGCGAAAATCCGCGCCTAACCCAACCTACATGATGCGCCTTGTCTTGCAGGCAAAGTCCATCATTTTTAGAGGCTCCCTTAATGCTGAATGACGCCGAGATACAAGACAGTGTGCGTCTTGCGCTGCGTGAAGACATCGGCGACGGCGATGTTACCGCGGCACTGATTCCGGAGCCGGCACAGGCAGACGCAAGTATTATCAGCCGCGAGGCGGCGGTGTTGTGCGGGACGGCATGGTGTGATGCCGTTTTCCGGCAACTCGACAGCCGGGTGCAAATAGAGTGGCACGCACGCGATGCCGACAGGATCACTGAAGGTCAGGTGCTGTGCACGCTGCGCGGCCCGGCCCGCGCGCTGCTCACCGGTGAGCGTACCGCACTCAACTTTCTGCAAACCCTGTCAGGTACCGCGACGCTCGCGCGTCGTTACGCCGATGCAGTGGGGGGTTTGCGCGTCAAGGTGCTCGACACGCGCAAGACCCTGCCGGGGCTGCGTTACGCGCAGAAATATGCCGTCACCTGCGGCGGCTGTCATAACCACCGCGCGGGTCTTTACGACGGCATCCTCATCAAGGAAAACCATATCCTCGCGGCGGGCTCCATTGCGGCGGCGTTGCATGCCGCGCGGGCCTCGGCGTCACTGGGCATGATGATCGAGGTCGAAGTGGAAAATATGGACGAGCTGCGCGAGGCGCTGCATGCCGGTGCCGAGCGCGTGCTGCTGGATAATTTCACGCTTGCCGATGTGCGGCGCGCAGTGCAGGAAAATCGCGGGCGTGCACGGCTTGAAGCCTCAGGCGGCGTGACGCTGGAGAATATCCGTAGTGTGGCGGAGACTGGCGTGGATTTTATTTCCGTGGGCGATCTCACCAAGAACGTGCGCGCCGTCGATATGTCGATGCGCTTCGTTCTCTCCCCCTAAATAAGGGAAGCATGATGTATAAGGAGCTTTTTAGTGCTGTTGCTATTGTGCTTACATTCATGGCCTTCTTCCCGTATATACGTTCAATTCTTCAGGAAAAAACAAAGCCCCATGTATGTTCATGGGTGTCATGCCATAAATGCAGCGGGACGGAATTCCGGCGTGTCTGACGCCGGCTATGCCGTCGCCGTTTTGTTGTTGCCCGCCGTCTCGGCGCCCGGGGTGCGCGTCGCGGCCAGTTCGGTGAGGAAGTTCGCTGCCCAGCGGTAGACGTTGTGTTCCTCGACTTGGCGCGACAGGCGTTGCATGCGCGCGCGGCGTTCGGCGTCGTCCATCTCGATGCCGGCGCGCAGCGCCTCGGCGAACTGTTCGATGTCGTAGGGATTGACGATCAGCGCGTCGGCCAGCTCGCGCGCGGCGCCGGCGAACTCCGAGAGGATCAACACGCCGTCGCCGCCGGTCTGAGCCGCGACGTATTCCTTCGCCACCAGGTTCATGCCGTCGTGCAGCGAGCTGACGATACCCATCGGCGCCATGCGCAGGAAGGCGTGGACGGTTTTGGCATCGTGGTGCGCCACCAGGAAGTGGATTGGCTTCCAGTCGTCCGTCCGGAACTGCCAGTTGATCTCCTCGGCCAGCGCTTCAAGCCGGTCCAGGTGCTCGCGGTAGCGGGGGATGTGCGTGCGGCTCGGCGCGCCGAGCGCGACGTGCGTAAAGCGCCCGCGGTACTGCGGGTACTTCTCAAGCAGCCGCGCCACGGCGCGGAAGCGCTCCGGCAGGCCCTTGGTGTAATCGATACGGTCCACGCCCACGGCCACGAACGCGTCGCCCAGTTGGTGCTGTTCCCGAAGTTCCGTGATTTGCCGCGCGAGATCCTTGCCCTCGTGCACATGGCGCTCGGACCACGGTTGGACGCTGATCGGAAACGGCTGCACGAGCGCGCGGTTACCGCGGAACTCGACGGCGAAGTGGTCCCAGTCGAGCCGCGATTCCAGCACGCGATCCACAGTGTCGAGGAAATTATTGCAATACTGTTGCAGATGAAACCCCACGAGATCGGCGCCGAGCATGCCGTCCAGGATCTCCGCGCCTTGCGGGCAGATGCGAAATGCCTCCGGGTTGGGCCAGGGAATGTGCCAGAACAGCCCAACGCGCAGGTCGGGGCGCGATTCTTTCAGCATTCGCGGCACGAGCGCGAGCTGGTAATCCTGCACCAGGACCACCGCTGGACCGCTGCCTACCTCACCCAGCACCGCGTCCGCAAAACGACGATTGGCGTTACGATAGTGTTCCCAGTCGCCGACGCGGAACACCGGCCGCTCATGCGCGAGATGGCACAGCGGCCACAAGCCTTCGTTCGAGAAGCCGTAGTAGTAGCCCTGTTCCTCCTGGCGCGTGAGCCATACGCGTTTGAGCGTGTAGCGCGCATCGTCGGGCGGTACCGTGAGCCGGCCGGCGGCGTCGGCTGTCGCGCGGTCGGCATCGCCGGCGCCGTGCGCGATCCACACGCCGCCACAGGCTTGGAGTACCGGGTCGAGCGCGGTGACGAGTCCTCCCGCCGGCACGATCACGTGCGGTTTGCCGTCGTGCCACTGGTGCATGTAGGGCTCGCGGTTGCTGACCACGATGAGCTGGCGGGCCTCGCCGAGAGCCGCGAGTCCATGCGTGCGCAGCCGCTCCGGGGTCCATACCTGTTCGGCATGCATTGCCGCTTCCGAGAGCACCTGGCCGGTGGAGCGCGCCGCGCGGAACGACGCCGCGAGCCGGTCCGATTCGCTGCGCAGCCGCCCCGAGGGCAGCCCCGGTGGCGCCTCGGCGACGTTTTCGGTGCGCAGGCGCCGCATCCAGTCGGCGAGCTTGTGCAGCGGCCGCTCGTACGCGAGCCAGGTGCTGCCCACCACGAGCGCGACCGCGAGCAGCGTGATGATCAATATCCAGAAACCGAACTGCGCCAGCCGGGCTACCGCGCGGTCGTCCAGAAAGGTGACGTCGTGTACCACTGCCAGCGCGCCCGTCGCTGGCGTTGCTCCGGGCAGCGGTTTCATCAACACGTGGACGTGCATGCCCGAGGCACGCAAGAGTTGCGTGACTTCCTTGCCGGATTGCAATGCCTGGCGCGCCGGGTCGTCGAGCTTGTCGGTGAATGCCGACACCGCCTTGCCCGCAGCCAGCAGTCGGCCGTCGGCGCGAAACACCGCGTAGCCGAGCAATCGCTGGTAGCCCTCGAGTCGCGGCCGCAGCGCCAGTCGTGCCTGTGCGTCCGGCAGCGCGAGCGCATGCGTGGCACGGACGGAGAGCTGCTGCGCCAGCACGTGCGCGCGGCGGGCCACGTCGTCGAGGTTGATCGCGCGCTCGCTTTCGATCTGGTGCCAGGCGAAAAGCCCGGTGACGAGGCCGATGACGGCGGCGATGAACAATCCCAACCGCAGCGAGCGCGAAAGACTGGCGCGTGGCCGGTCGTTCATGGGGTCTCCCTCGTGTTGTCCGCCGGCTGGAGGTGCACGGTGCGCGTCGGGTAGGCAAAGCCGATGCCTTCGTCCTGGAAACGCCGGAACAGGGCCAGGTTCACCGCCTGCTGCATGTCCATGTAGACGTTGTAGTCCGGGTCGAGCACGAAATAGACCGCCTCGAATGTCAGCGCCGAGTCGCCGTACTCCTTGAAGTGCGCGCGGTCGAAACGCGTCTTCGGTTGCGCCTCGATGGCTTCGCGCACCATGGCCGGGATGCATTCGAGCTTGTCGGCCGGGGTCTGGTAGACGACGCCGAAGCCGAACACCACCCGGCGCTCGGTCATGCGCTTGTAGTTGTGGATGCGGCTTTTCAGCAGGTCGGCGTTGGAGAACACGATCTGCTCGCCGGAGAGGCTGCGGATGCGCGTGGTCTTGAGGCCGATGTACTCCACCGTGCCGAGCACGTCGCCGACGACGATGAAATCGCCGATCGCGAACGGGCGGTCGAGCGTGATCGAGAGCGAGGCGAAGATATCGCCAAGGATGTTCTGCACCGCGAGCGCCACGGCGATGCCGCCGATGCCGAGGCTCGCCACCAGGGCGGTGATGTTGACGCCGAGGTTGTCGAGGATCATCAGCGCCACGACCGACCACAGCACGATGCGCCCCACGAACCCGAGTACCGTGAGCGTGGTGGCGCCGGCGGCGTCGGTCTCCTTCTTCAGGCGCAGGGCGAGGGCGATGCCGCGCTGGCCCCAAGCGCCCGCCTGCAACAGCAATGCGACGAGGGCGATGCCGTCGACGATGCGCGCGATCTTGTCCGGAAGTGTGAGGTATTGCGCCCCGAGGTAGAGCGCCGCGACCAGCAGGAACGCCGGCTTGGTCGCGGCCAGAACCTCCACGACGATATCGTCCACGCGGGTTTCGGTTCGGCGTGCCCGGGCGGCGAACCAGGACGGGACCGTGCGCCGCAACAACAGCAGCAGGACGGCCGCGCCGGCCGCGATGCCCAGGGCGACGAGCCAGTCGGCCAAGGGGCTGCCGTAGATGCCGCGTTCGAGCCAGCTCATCGCGCGTTCCCGGCATCGCGCCAGCGATCGAGAAAATCGAGCAATTCCGCCGGAGGGCGCAGCCACAAGTCGGCTTCCGTCGGCCGGAATTCGGGCCGCACCAGGATGCCGAGACCCTTGTCCTTGATCGCCCGGAACGCATCTTCGTCCGTGAGGTCGTCGCCGAGGTAGGCGGCGACCGCGCCCGGCGCCTCCGCCAGCAACGTGTCCACGACGTAGCCCTTGTGGCGTCCCGGCGCCCGCAGCTCGACGCCGCCGTCGAAGTCATGCCACACGAGGTCGCGGTGCAGTCCCTGATCCATCCAATTCTCGAACACATCGCTGCGGATGTCCGCTATCTGGTTGGGCGCGAGTCCGCGCCAGTGGACTGCGAACCCGCCGGGCTTGCGCTCGCAGCGCCCGCCGAGGGCGACGATGCGTGCTTCGAGTACGTCCGCATCCAGCAGCCGGGCGAGCGCCGTCTCGCCGATCGGCGCCACGGCGTAGCCGCCGTCGGGCGTGAGTTGTTCCCAGCCGTGCGAACCCCAGATTTCCGGGCGCCGTCGCAACGTGAGCAGCGGCAGCAGGTCGCGCGTCCAGCGGCCGCTGATCAGCACCAGCCGCGTGCGTGCGTTCTCCATGATCGCGTCCAGCCGCTCGCACACGCCGGGATAGGGCCGCGCCTGCGCCGGGTCGAGGTGAAACGGTGCCAGCGTGCCATCGTAGTCGAGCAGCAGCAGGCGCGTGTTCGCGGCGCGCACGCGCCGGAAGAACTCCGTCAGATCGACGCCTTCGCGCAGCGTTTTCACGGTCGCCGTCATTCCAGCACCAGCCGGCCGTTGGCGCCGTGCACCAGGGCGACCATGAGCGTGAGGTATTCGCGCAACTGGCGCGTGATCAGGAAATTATCGCGCACGAATTCGCGCGCCTTGCCTCCCATTTCTGCGAGCTTGTCGGGATGGTGCAGCAGGTAACGGATGCGCAGCGCCGCGCCCTCCGGCGAATCGACGAGGAAGCCGGTGTGATGATTAACGACCTGCAGGCGAATACCGCCGGTATTGCCGCCGATGACCGGTTTTCCCTTCCACAATGCCTCGGCCACGGTGAGACCGAAACCCTCGCGCACGGACTTTTGCAGCACGAATAACGCCGCACGCTGCAACGCGTTGACGGTGCGGTGCGCGTCCGGCGGCAGGAACAGGACGTGCGCATCCGCGTCGCCCTTGACCGCGGCCTGCACTTCGGCGAGCACGGCGTCGCCCTCCGGGTCGTCGCTTGCGCCGCCGCCCGCCAGCACCAGCTGCAGCGCCGGAATGAACTTCTTGGCGAGGTAATAGGCCTGGACCACGCCGAGCGGGTCCTTGAAACGGTCGAAGCGCGACACCTGCAGCATCATCGGCCGGTCCGGGTCGATGCGGTGCAGCTCGCAGGTTTCGCGAATTTCCTTTTCCGGCAGCTCGCGGTTCTTCTCGCTCAAGGGGTCGATGCTCGGCGGGATCAGGTACACCGAGTGCGGCAGCATCTGCGCAAAATCGGCGAGCGAGAACACGCTCGCGTCGTAGCCGGCGACGAACCCGCTCAGGTAACGCCAGATCTGGCGTTGCGGGTGACTGACGTCGATATGGCAGCGCCAGATCCACTTGCCCTTGCGGTCATGGATGTGCGGCAGTAGCGCCGCCGGCTGCGGATCGTGAATGAAGACGACGTCGGCGTCGCGTAGCAGGGCGCGATGCTCCTCCGCACACTGGGCATTGGCCTCCTCGTAGGCCTGTTTCAGCGATTCTGACAACACCGCTGTCCGGCCCTGGAGCGCGTTATGGAACAGCTTGGTGCATTGGTAGAATTCGTCCTGGCCGGGAATGATCTCCCACCGTGCATCCATGCCGAGCTCTCGCTGTAGTGGTACGAGCTTCGTGAGAATCTCGGCCACGCCGCCGCCGACACGCGTGGAGTTGATGTGCACGACCTTCTTGCCCTTGAGCGGTTCCGCCAGCTGCAACAACTGGTCGATGACATCCTCGCCGACCACGGCGGCGTAGTCCTGCAGCAACGCACTCATGACGGCGCCCCGGCGGAAAATTGGCGGCGGAAAAGCGTCGCCAGCCGTTCGCGCAGCTCGCGCAGGGTGATGAAATACGGATCGATGGCCATAATCTGGTCGCGCAGGTCGCGGAATTCATCGCCGAAATGATCGAGCCAGGCGCGGAAATCGTCCACGCCCTGTGGCGCCCGCCGGCGCGCGTCGATGAAGTGGTAATAGATGCTGCCGAGCGACAGCGCCGGGACCGCGTCGGCGAGTTCCGCGGGGTGGGTGAGACGCTTGCGCGTGTCGAACACGACAGTCTGAGCGCGGACGAAGTGAAACTGCTGGTTGCGCCGCGCCCAGGCGAGAAACTCGGTTTCGTCGAGTCGCTGCTCGATAATGTCCACCAGTTCCCGGCGCAATTGTTCGACATCGGCGTACTCGGCCGGATCGAGGATGCCAAGACGCTCGGCGAGCCGTGCGTCGTGCAAGGCGTGGCGCACCCACGAGGCGAAGTCGTTGTTGTACTCGGGGTCGTCGAAGCGCGGACGCAGCAGCCCGCCCCAGAAATGGTAGTGGAAACAGCCGACGGGCACCGCCTGCAGGTGGTCGCGCAGTTCGCGCAGGTTCTGCGCGCGCCGGCCGGTGGAGATGGCGGCGAGCGCGCAGTCCTTGACGGCGAACGGCTCAATCCTCGGTTTTGCGGCCATTTTCACCTCCGCCTGAACGCGCGACGTCGCGGGTTGACCTGGCTCTGGAACCGCCGCCGATGCGGGGGCGGATGCCTTTAAATTTTCTTTGGCGCGATACAGCTTCGCCGGGAACTGCTGCGACAACTCTGCCCGCCCTCGGAGACGTGATGGCGGTGGGACGGAGCGGGTGGGTTCGAAAACGACTATCTGGATGTAGCCATATTTTTCAGTTCCTGCCAACCCATGCACCGATACATATTGACCGGAAACGCAATGGCGTATGATTAAAGTGTAGCAACGGCGCTTTTGCCTCTGGGCGTTGTCGCAATGGCCTCCAAGGTGTTCGCACCCTGTTGCAGGGATACATCGTTGGCATAAAAGTGATGCCCATCCGTGAACGCAATGACTCCATTCACGGTAATCCCTGTATTTGCCGGGCCATTGTAGCACTGTATTGGCCTGCAGTGCCACATTGGCGCTTGGGGCAGGCACGGCACGTAACCTTATAGCCATTATGGCGCTGGAGCATTACTCGCTGACAACAGTTTTGTTTCCTGCTGTAATTGCAGCAGCCTGTCTGCTGTTGATACCCATGGTGGCATATCGGAGGCGGGTGCTGTCATTCTAGGCGCTATAAAAACGAAAATTACAGATGGTGACCCCGCGCGCGCAGCATGGATTTAGCCTCCAGTGCGAGAGTGGTGATCGCCAACTCCTGCTCCCAGTCATACTCTGCGCTGGTTCCCGGCGGCGCCTGATACGCAAGATCGTGCCAGGGTCCGTCGGCGTATATTTTGACGTGCCGCGTCTCTTCCATGTTACGGCTCAAATCGGGCCAGATTTCATAAAACATATCTGCCGGCCGCGTCACTGACCACTCATCAATGAGCTTGTAACGCACAGGCAGCTGAGTGAACGCCTCGGGCGTTCCGGTCTGCGCCGCACCGGTTTCTTCGTTGACGTGGTCGGTGTGGATATATACGATGAGTTTCGGTGCGCGCCGTACAATCTCCGGCATGAGATTCACGCCGGACGGCATCCACGACGAGAACGCAACGTCAAACGGGAAATCGATGCCAACGAATTTAGCGCTGCGGATTTCATAGCAATTCTTGTCATAAAAATCGGCGATCTGATTCGGTCTCGCCTCCGGGTCGCGCACACCGATGACCTTTACGCCCTCGCGCGCCAGCAGGCTACCGATGAAGCCGTTGCCGCAATGGACATCGCACGCCAGCGGCTGTTGCGCGACGCGGCGCGCATACCACGCAATCTTCCGCATCTCTTCATGCAGCGGGTAGTACGGCGCGACTGTGGGGGCAAACAGTTTCGGGTCACGGTCCGGGGTGCTGAATACGAGGTAGTGCAGCGGCAGATTCTTGATGCGCTCGCCGAACGGCAGTTCGGCATTCCAGGCCGGATGCAGCTTCTGCTGGAATTCAAAGATGCGGTTGAACATGGTCTCGGTAAAGGCCTCCATGTCGCGCAGTTTCTCAAATTTGTCCATGACCTTGCTCATGATGATTCCGGTTTTCAGTGCGTAATAAAGTAAATGAGTTGCAGTGCCAGCATGGCGTACAGCGCGGCGAGGATGTCGTCCAGCATGATGCCGAAGCCGCCTTTTATCCTACGGTCAGCGATATTGATGGGCCACGGCTTCCAGATGTCAAACAGGCGGAACAACCCAAACCCCAGCACGATCCACAGCCAGCCGCGCGGCGCGAACATCATGGTGACAAGATAGCCGGTGATTTCATCCCATACAATGCCGGGGTGATCTTCCCGGCCAAGTGTTCGTGCCGTGGTGCCGCACAGCCATATCCCGGCGACAAACAGGAGTGCGCACAGCGCGGCGTACATTTCAGGCGTCAGTATTTGTGCCCACAGATAAACGGCTACGCCCAGCAGCGAGCCGAAGGTGCCGGGTGCGGGCAGCAGGCCGGCGCCGAGGCCAAAGGCCAGCAGGTGTACCGGATTGCGCCACAGATCGCGCAGTGCAGTGAGTTTATTCATTTGCGGAAAAGTGTTGGTAGCCGCCTGCGCGGGGTGTGATAAGTGCGCCGCTGGCCGAGATGCAGCGCAGGCCCGGTGCTGCCTCAATCACGCCGATGTGAGTGCAGCCGGAGGCGGAAGACTTCAGTGCATCAAGTAATGCGGGGCGTTTCTGTGCGGGCACGGTGAAGCACAATTCGTAATCATCGCCCGCGCACAGCGGTGTGTGCCAGTCGCCGGAATGGTTCACATATGAGTTCACGGCAGCGGACAGTGGCAGCGCGGCCATATTGATGCGCGCGCCTGTGCCGCTGGCTTGCAGAATGTGGCCGAGATCGGCGCCGAGGCCGTCGGAAATATCAATCGCGGCGCTGGCAATGCCGCGCAGCGCAATGCCTTCCGCGACGCGCGGCTGCGGGCGATTCAGGCGCTGCATGACGTGCGCTGCATGCCCTGCGGAAAGTTCGATCGGTTGTTGCAGTACGCGCAGGCCTAGCCCTGCGTCACCCAGCGTGCCGGTGACATAAATCAGATCACCCGCGTGCGCCCCGCTGCGGCGCAGCGCCATGCCTGCGGGTACGAGGCCGAGTATCTGCACCGTGATGGAGAGCGGGCCGCGCGTAGTGTCGCCGCCGATGAGTTGTATTCGGTACTCGGCGGCGAGCGCAAAAAAACCTGCGCTGAAGGCGGCCAGCCAGGACTTGTCGGCATGGGGCAGTGTGAGTGCAAGCGTCGCCCAGCGTGGTTCCGCGCCCATCGCCGCCATGTCGCTCAGGTTTGCCGCAAGCGCCTTGTGGCCGATATCTTCGGGTTTTGTGTGCAGCGGGAAGTGCACGCCTTCCGCCAGCGTGTCCGTCGCCACGGCGAGTTCCATGCCTTCCGGCACATGCAGCAGCGCAGCGTCGTCGCCAATGCCGAGCACCACATCCGGGTCACGCTGCGCCGCGGGGCGCGAAAAATAGCGCTCGATGAGGCTGAACTCGGTGAGTGCCATGTGCCTTACTGTCTGTTGCGCTTCTCGTCAGGGCGCAGTGTGCGTGCGACTTTGTCGAGTACGCCGTTGACGTATTTGTAGCCGAGATCGCCGCCGAAGCGTTTGGCGAGCTCGACGGCTTCGTTGATGATCACGCGGTAGGGGATTTCGGGGTGGGCGCGCAGTTCATAGGCACCGATGCGCAGGATGGCGCACTCCACCGGGTCGACCTCTGCGAGCGGGCGGTCGAGCACGGGCGCCAGGCTTTTTTCGATCTCGTCGAGTTGCGCCGGAATCTGATGCAGCAATTCCTGGAAGTAGGGCAGCTCGGCCTTGCGCAGATCATGCTCGACCAGGAACTGGGTTTCGATGTCCGAGAGGTTCTGCTGCGCCATCTGCCATTGGTATAACGCCTGCACAGCGGCTCGGCGGGCCAGGCTGCGGGCGCGGCTCATCGGCCTTTTTTCTTTTTGTGCGCATCAATTTCACGCAATACGCTGACCATCTCCATGGCGGCCTGTGCAGCGTCCGCGCCTTTATTGTTTTTTGGAGTGGTGCGCTGGACGGCCTGCTTCACCGTATGGGTGGTGAGCACGCCGAAACTGACCGGGATGTCATGCTTCAAGCTGACTGCGGCGAGGCCGTCGGTGCATGCACCTGCCACGTACTCGAAGTGCGGCGTGCCGCCGCGGATCACCGCGCCGAGCGCAATCAAGGCATCGTAGCGTTTGGTTTGCGCCATGCGGCTGGCCGCGAGCGGCATTTCAAGCGCGCCCGGCACGCGCACGATGTCAATATTGCGCTGTGCGATGCCGTGCTCATGCAGCGCGGCAAGCGCGCCGTCGAGCAGGGCGTCCACGATGGTGTTGTTAAAGCGTGCCGCGACGATGCCGAAGCGTGC
Organism: Pseudomonadota bacterium; assembly: GCA_027624315.1. Classification (GTDB taxonomy): domain Bacteria; phylum Pseudomonadota; class Gammaproteobacteria; order SURF-13; family SURF-13; genus JAQBXX01. The sequence continues at coordinate 117,479 of JAQBXX010000001.1, read as the reverse complement.
GCCGCGCAGGTTGAAGCGGACTTCGGCGGGTTTTGATTTTTTCATAACGACAGAGACAAGGCAGGCTGTGAAAAGCTTATGGAATTATACGCTTTTCTGATTGCTTTATCTCTGTTCTCTTTTGTCAGTCGTTACATAATCGACAATTTCCAGATCAAAGCCGGAGAGGCCGTGCAGTCTTCTGGGCTGGCCCAGCACGCGCATCTTGCGCACGCCCAGATCCATGAGAATTTGCGCGCCGACGCCGTAGGTGCGCAAGTCGGCTGCACCTTCCGCAGCGGACGGATGCGAGTCTTGCGCATGGGGTTGGGTAGGGCTGATGAACGCGAGCAATTCCTGCGTCGTGTCCGGCCTGCGCAGAATCACGATCACCCCCGTGTCTTCCTGTGCCACGCGCTGCATGGCCGTGTGCAGTGTCCAGCCCGCGTCATCACGCTTGAGTGCGATGCTGTCCAGTGCAGTTTCCACGTGCACGCGCACCAGCGTGGGCGCGTCGGCATGCAGCTCGCCGCGCACCAGTGCGAGGTGCAACTGGTTGTCGATGGCATCGTGATAAGTGTGTAACTGAAATTCTCCGTACTCGGTGTGCACCGGACGGTGACTGATGTGTTCCACCGTCTTTTCGCGCTGGATACGATAGTGAATCAGGTCGGCGATGGTGCCGATCCTGAGGCCGTGGTGTTGCGCGAACACTTCGAGATCAGTGCGGCGCGCCATGCTGCCGTCTTCATTCAGAATCTCGACGATCACCGCCGCAGGTTCGAGGCCGGCGAGGCGCGCGAGGTCGCAGCCCGCCTCGGTGTGGCCGGCGCGCGTGAGCACACCGCCCGGCTGCGCCATGAGCGGGAAGATGTGGCCGGGCTGGGTGAGGTCGGCGGGCCTGGCATCAGGCATGACTGCGGCGCGCACGGTGCGCGCGCGGTCGGCGGCGGAGATACCGGTGGTGACGCCGTGCGCAGCCTCGATGGAGACGGTGAAGTTGGTGCGGTGCTCGGTGGTGGTGCCGCTCACCATGAGCGGCAGGCGCAGTTGCGTGCAACGCTCGTGCGTGAGCGTGAGGCAGATGAGGCCGCGCCCATAACGCGCCATGAAGTTGATGTCTTCGGCGCGCACATGCGCTGCCGCCATGATGAGGTCGCCTTCGTTTTCGCGCTCCTCGTCGTCCATGAGCACGACCATTTTTCCGGCGCGTATGTCGGCGACGATGTCTTCTATCTTGCTGAGCGCCATTTATTTATCTAAAGACCCAACGCAAAGACGCACAGTATTCAAATGACATATTGTTTTAACTCCAGGCTGGCTCAATAAATGTGTTTTCATCCTTTTAGGCCCCCTTTGTGCTTGGCGTCTTTGCGTCTTCGCGTTGAGCTTTTATATGGGATCATCCGAACTCTCCGCCGCTCGCTCGCGCAGCAGCAAACGTTCCAGATAGCGTGCGATCATGTCTACTTCGATGTTGGCGCTGTCCCCCACGGCGAGTGTGACCAGCGTGGTGGCCTGCAAGGTATGAGGCACCAGGTTCACATCGAACGTGGAGCCATTCACCGCATTCACGGTCAGGCTCACGCCATTGACGCAGATCGAACCTTTTTCTGCGATGTATTTGGCGAGGGTAGCGGGCGCCTTGAGCGAGAGGCGCAGCGACTGACCAACAGTCTCGCGCGCAAGCAGCGTGGCGGTGCCGTCGACGTGGCCGCTGACCAGGTGGCCGCCGAGGCGCGTGACCGGGGTCGCGGATTTCTCCAGATTGAGCGCGCTGCCGGGCACGAGCGTGGCAAACGTGGTGCGCTGCAGGGTTTCAGCGGAGAGGTCGGCCTGAAATCCACTTGCATCGAGTGCGGCGACCGTGAGGCACACGCCGTTCACCGCGATGCTGTCGCCGGTGTGCACGTCGGACAGGTCGAGCGTGCCGGTGGCGATCTGCGCGCATGCGTCCGCGCCCCGCTGCGTGAGCAGGGTGAGTCGTCCTGTAGTCTCGATGATGCCGGTGAACATAAGAAAAGCAAGATACAAGATAAAAGAAGCAAGAAGCAAGGGAACTCAGGATTAAAGTCACTCCTGCGGAGGCAGGAGTCCAGCAGGCTGTTGAATGACTGGATTCCCGCTTGCGCGGGAATGGCAGGCTTGATCAGAACTTCCTTGGACGATACGACTATTCCGTCTGCGGGCCGAGCACGCGCAATATCTCCTCCACGGTCGTCAGCCCCTGTTGCACCTTGGCGCCAGCGGCTTCGAGGGCGTGACGGTGATGCGCCAGTCCTGGCCCACCGCGCGCACTTCACTGATCTCCAGCTCGATGCGCTGCGGCATAGCCGGGGGTGAGGCCAGGTGAAACAGGCCGCGTGCGCCGTCGCCAAGCAGGGCCGGCGCCATATAAATGACCAACTCATCGATCAGACCGGCGTCGAGCAGGGCGCCGTGCAAGGTGGGGCCGGCCTCGACCAGCAGCTCGTTGATTGCGTACTCCGCGGCAAGCGTGCGCAGTGCCGCATGCAGATCAATGCCGCCGTTGCCGTGCGGCAGCTTCACCACCGTTGCGCCCGCCTGTGTGAGTGCGGCGCGTTTGGCGTCATTACCGCCTGCGGTCAGGACAAGCGTCTGCCCCGGCTCTTGCAGCATGCGCGCGCCGGGTGGCAGGCGCAGGCCGCTGTCCAGTACGACGCGCAACGGGTGCAGGTGATCTTCCGCCAGCCGCACCGTCAAGCGCGGATCATCGGCGAGCACGGTGCCGATGCCGGTGAGGATGGCGGAACTGCGCGCGCGCCAATGCTGCACATCGGCACGCGCCGCCTCGCCCGTGATCCATTGGCTCGCGCCATCCGCCGCCGCGGTGCGGCCATCCAGCGTCATGGCGAGTTTGCAGCGCACAAAGGGGCGCTCGTGTTGCATGCGCATGATGAAACCGGGGTTGAGCCTTTCTGCTTCCGTTTGCAGCACTCCACTTTCCACGGCGACGCCCGCTGCTTTGAGCTGCTGCAGGCCCGTGCCCGCGACCTTCGGGTTGGGGTCGCGCATCGCGGCCACCACGCGCGCGACACCTGCCTGGATCAAGGCGTCAGTGCACGGCGGCGTGCGTCCGTGATGACAGCAGGGCTCCAGCGTGACGTAGGCGGTGGCGCCACGCGCACGTGCTCCGGCCTGTTGCAGTGCATGGATTTCGGCGTGCGCTTCGCCGGTGCGTTGATGCCAGCCTGCGCCCACGATTTCGCCGTCGCGCACAATTACGCAGCCGACGCGCGGGTTGGGGTGCGCGGTGTAGAGACCACGCGCCGCGAGTTGCAGGGCATGCGCCATGTGGGCGTGGTCGTTGGTCATTTCTTGGGGGGGTCGGAAGGCAGCAGCGGAATCTGTTGCTTCTTCGCGTCTTCCGGCAGCTCATGCTTCAAGCGCTCGATCTCATCACGGAAGGCGTCGACATCCTGAAAACTGTGATACACCGAGGCAAAGCGCACGTAGGCGACGTGGTCAAGCTCGCGCAACGCCTCCATCACCCACTCACCCAGCGTGCGTGAAGCCACCTCGCGCTCACCGCCCGCGCGCAGGTGGTGTTTGATGTGGCGGATGGCGACCTCGATGCGCTCGCTCGACACCGGACGCTTCTCCAGCGCCCGCATCATGCCGGCGCGCAGCTTCTCTTCATCGAAGGCCACGCGGCTGCCGTCACGCTTGACGAGGCGCGGCATCGCAAGCTCGGCGCTTTCATACGAGGTAAAGCGCTCGCCGCAGGTTAGGCACTGCCTGCGCCTGCGCACTTCGGCCCCCTCGTTGGCGAGGCGCGAATCGATTACCTTGGTGTCATCCGCTCCACAGAAGGGACAGCGCATGGTGTGCGCTCCTGTTTGGTACAGTTATGTTCCGTATACCGGCAGACGGCGGCACATTTCCAGCGCCTGCTGCTTCACGCGCGCGCTCACCGTTGCGTCGCCGATGTTATCCAGCACGTCGCAAATCCAGCCGGCAAGCAGGCGCGCGTCATTCTCGTTGAAGCCGCGCGTGGTGATCGCCGGCGTGCCGATGCGGATGCCGCTGGTCACGAACGGCGACTGCGGATCGTTTGGCACGGCGTTTTTGTTCACCGTGATGTTGGCCGCGCCGAGGGCTGCTTCCGCGTCCTTGCCGGTGAGCTTCTTGCTCACCAGATCGACCAGAAATAAATGGTTGTCGGTGCCGCCGGAGATGACGTTATAGCCGCGCTCCATCATGACCTTGGCCATCGCGCGCGCGTTGGTGAGCACCTGTTGCTGGTAGGCCTTGAATTCGGGCTGCAGGGCCTCCTTGAACGCCACCGCCTTGGCCGCGATCACGTGCATGAGCGGGCCGCCCTGAATGCCGGGGAATACGATGGACTGGAGCTTCTTCTCGATCTCCGGGTTGGCGCGTGCGAGGATGACGCCGCCGCGCGGCCCGCGCAGGGTCTTGTGCGTGGTGGAGGTGGTGATGTCCGCGATGTTCACCGGGCTCGGATACACGCCGGCGGCGATCAGCCCCGCCGGATGCGCGATGTCCACAAACAGGTAGGCGCCGACGCTGTCCGCAATCTTGCGAAAGCGCTGCCAGTCGACCACGCGCGAATAGGCGGAGAAGCCTGCGACGACCATCTTCGGCTTGTGCTCCAGCGCGAGCCTTTCGACCTGCTCGTAGTCGATCTCGCCCGTTGCCACGTTCAGGCCGTACTGTATGGAGTTATAAAGCTTGCCGGAGAAACTCACCTTGGCGCCGTGCGTGAGGTGCCCGCCGTGCGCGAGGCTCATGCCGAGGATGGTGTCGCCGGGTTGCAGCAGCGCCATATACACCACGGCGTTGGCCTGTGAGCCGGAGTGGGGCTGCACGTTGGCGTAATCGGCGCCAAACAGTTGCTTGACACGGTCGATGGCCAGTTGCTCGGCCACGTCCACGTGTTCGCAGCCGCCGTAGTAGCGTTTGCCCGGGTAGCCTTCGGCGTACTTGTTGGTGAGCACCGAGCCCTGTGCTTCCAGCACGCGCGGGCTGGCGTAATTTTCCGAGGCGATGAGCTCGATGTGGTCTTCCTGGCGCTGCTTTTCGCCCTCGATGGCGGCAAACAGTTCATCGTCAAACCCGGCGATGGTCATATTTTTACTGAACATGGTCTTCCTTAGATGCGCAAAGTGCGTAGGATACCCGATTTTGCGGGTGATTTCGCGGGCCTGAGGGGCCCAAGGTGCGTGTTTGCAGGCCGTGCGCTACACTGGCAAGGTCGCCATGTGGCGCATTGCCTGATCTGGCAGGAGGGTGTCATGTTTCAGAAAATGTATGTATGCCTGCAAAACAAAATCCCAAGCTGGATAGTGTCGCTTATCGGTGTGCTGATAATTTCCTGGTTTACCTTGAGCCCCCCCATCATGATGGCGGCGGCAGTAGGCTGGACACTGCTGTATTGGCTTGGAGCCCTCGTGTGGTGTTTTTTCAAGGCGCTCAAGACGCCCAGCACAGATGCCGGACAGCAATGATTTTTTACCCAAAGTTGAACCTCAGGAGACCCGATGACTCACCGCAGCGCCATTATTGAAACCAACCAAGGCACCATCCGTTTTGAACTGTTGGAGACGGATGCGCCCAAGACCACGGAAAACTTCATCACCCTCGCCGAGCGCGGATACTACGACGGCGTGATCTTTCACCGCGTGATCAAGGGTTTCATGATTCAGGGCGGTGATCCGACCGGCACCGGCCGCGGCGGCGAGTCGGCCTGGGGCGGGCGCTTCGCCGACGAGATCGACGCCACATCGGAGCTGTACAAGGTGGGTTACAAGGCCGGCATTGTGGCGATGGCCAACGCGGGGCCGAACACCAACGGCTCGCAATTCTTCATCATGCACGCGGATTATCCGCTGCCGCCGAACTACGCGATTTTCGGCCGGGTCACGGAGGGTCAGGAGGTGGTCAATGCCATCGCAAGCACGGCAAAGGATCGAAACGACAAGCCCACTGAACCGGTGGTGATGGAGAAGGTCACTATCGTCCCGTAAAGCGCGCAGGCGCAGTAAAATAGTAGTTGACAGCGCTACGTCAACTCGTACTATGTGCGCACAGAATGAACGCGCGCGACAATTTTTACCCTTGTCATCACCTTCCCGGTACTAACCGACTGCGCCGCTATGGCTTATGCCCCAGCGGCGTTTTCATATGTCCGTTTCAATATTCATATAAATAAAAGGAGACACACCTATGCTGAATCAACTCGACGAACCTCCCGGTAGTAGCCTGCGTGATAACCGCCTGCGCTGGGGCGACGTACGCCCGGCCTCCATCGCGCCGCTCGCGCTCCATGTCAACAAGGCCTTTCCCAATCGCTACCTCGCCATTGAAGGCCACAAGCTCTATCCCTTCACCATTGACGTCAAGCCGCTGTTCGAAAGTTACCTCGGCCACGCGCAAGTCCCGCTCTCCGATTACACCTTCGCCAACAACATCATCTGGCTGTCGCAGAAGAGCGGCTTTTACCAGATCATAGACGAGTGCTTCTGCTTGTTTTGCCTCACCGGCGACGGCCTCACCATGCCGCTGCCCCCGCTCGGCAGTGTGGAAGACCAGCACGCGGCGCTCAGCACCTGCTTCGAGATCATGGACGGCTACAACGCCACACCCTACCTCGGCAAGGTCGAGTTTGTGTACCGCGACTTTCTGCGCGCGCTGCATGTCAGCCCGGACGAAGACACCCCCCCCACCATGAGCGACGGCGCATGGCTGGTCGAACGCAGCCTGCCCGATTACATCTACACTACCTCTGACCTGATCGAGCTCAAGGGCAACGCCTACAAGACCAAGCGCAACGAGATCAACCAGTTCCGCCGCGTCCACCCGGACCATCGCATGGAGCCGGTGGGGCCGCAGCATCACGACGGCATCTGCGAGCTGGTCAACACTTGGTTGCAGGAGCGCATCAAGTATCTGCCGGCGCAGGAAATCCCCAACTTCCTCTGCACCGCCGAGCTGGAACGCACCGCGATCAATCGCGCGCTGGAGCATTACGACTACCTGCAACTCGACGGCCTGTGCCTCATCATCGGCGGGCGCATCGAAGGCTTCACCTTCGGTGAGCGCATCACCGCTGATGTGGCGAGCGTGCTGGTGGAAAAGACCAACTTCACCATTCAGGGTTCGGCGCAGTATCTGTTCCGAGAATTCGCCAAGACCTACCGCGACTGCACCTACATCAACGTGGGTGACGACCTCGGCCTGGAAAACTTGCGCAAGGTGAAGATGAGCTACCGCCCGGCGCTGTTCGGCGAGAAGTTCACCTTAAGCCGTTACAGTGTTCAGGGCTGAGCCGTCCGCTTACAGCGGGGCATCGGCGCAGGCGGAGGTCTATGCGGCCACGTTGCGCCGCGCTGTGCCCGCCGACCTCGCTGCGCTCGTTGCGCTGGAGCGGCATTTTCCCGGCGACCGTTTGTCGCGGCAGAGCCTCCGCCGTCTGCTGCACAGCGCGAGCGCCGAGGTGTGGGTGTACGAAGAGGCCGGGCAGGTGACCGGCAACGCCGTGCTGCTCTGCCGCACCACCTCTACGCAGGCCCGTCTCTATTCCCTCGTTGTGCACCCGCAGCATCACGGGCGCGGTATCGCGCGAGCGCTGCTGGAGACTGTTGAGCGCGCCGTCACCGCGCGCGGCTGCCACCGCTTGAGCCTCGAAGTGCGCACCGACAACGCACCTGCTTTGCGTTTGTATAAAAAGGCGGGCTTTCAACTCATCCGCCAGATCACCGATTACTACCAAGATCACGCCCCGGCGTTGCGTCTGGAGAAGCCGATAGCAAGCACCACGTAGTAAGCCATCGCGGGCGAATATCCAGTATCATAGTTGCCTTACCACTCGCCACTAGCTACTCGCCACTGCCCCTATGCAATACATTTATACGATGAATCGCGTCGGTAAGGTGGTGCCTCCGAAGCGCGAAATCCTGAAAGACATCTCCCTCTCGTTTTTTCCAGGTGCCAAGATCGGCGTGCTGGGGCTGAACGGCTCGGGCAAGTCCACGCTGTTGCGCATCATGGCGGGGGTGGACAAAGACTATCTGGGCGAGGCGCGCCCGCACCCCGGCACCCGCATCGGCTTTCTGTCTCAGGAGCCGCAACTCGACCCGAAGAAAGACGTGCGCGGCAACGTGGAGGAGGCGGTGGCCGAGACCAAGGCGCTGCTGCTGCGCTTCGACGAGGTGAGCGCACGCTTCGCCGAGCCGATGAGCGACGACGAGATGAATACGCTGCTTGAAGAGCAGGCCAAGTTGCAAGAGCAGATAGAGGCGGCGGGTGCGTGGGAGTTGGATCGCACGCTGGAGATCGCCGCCGACGCACTACGGCTGCCACCGTGGGAGGCGGATGTGAGCAAGATTTCCGGCGGCGAGCGCAGGCGCGTGGCGTTGTGCAAGCTGCTGCTGTCCAAGCCCGACATGCTGCTGCTCGACGAGCCGACCAACCATCTCGACGCCGAATCCATTGCTTGGCTGGAGCGTTTTCTGCACGACTATCCCGGCACCGTGGTCGCGGTGACGCACGACCGTTACTTTCTCGACAACGTCGCGGGCTGGATATTGGAGCTTGATCGTGGCCACGGCATTCCGTGGCAGGGCAATTATTCCTCGTGGCTGGAACAAAAACAAAAGCGTCTGGAAATCGAAGAGAAGCAGGAGACCGCGCGCCAACGCGCGATGAAGGCCGAGCTGGAGTGGGTGCGCGCCAACCCCAAGGGACGCCACGCCAAGAGCAAGGCGCGTTTGACCGCGTTCGATGAGCTGGCCTCGCAGGAAACACAGAAGCGCAGCGAGACCAAGGAACTGTATATTCCGGTAGGGCCGCGCTTGGGTGATCTCGTGGTGCAGGCCGAGGCGTTGCGTAAATCGTTCGGTGACCGTGTGCTGATCGACAACCTGAGCTTTAATCTGCCGCGCGGCGGCATCGTGGGCGTGATCGGCCCCAACGGCGCGGGCAAATCCACGCTGTTCCGCATGATCGTCGGTGAGGAGAAGCCGGATGCCGGCACGCTGCGCATCGGCGAGACGGTGCAGCTCGCCTACGTAGACCAGTCGCGCGATGCGCTAAACGGCAACAAGAACGTGTGGGAAGAGATTTCCGACGGCCTCGACCTCATCACCGTAGGCAAGTTCGAGATGCTCTCGCGCGCCTACGTGGGGCGCTTCAACTTTAAGGGCTCGGATCAGCAAAAACTGGTCAAGGATTTGTCCGGCGGTGAGCGCAACCGCCTGCATCTGGCGAAATTGCTGAAGAGCGGCGGCAACGTGCTACTGCTCGACGAGCCCACCAACGACCTCGACGTGGAAACCTTGCGCGCACTTGAAGAAGGCCTGCTCGATTTTGTCGGCTGCGCGGTGGTGATCTCGCACGACCGCTGGTTTCTCGACCGCATCGCCAGCCACATACTCGCCTTCGAGGGCGAAGGCGTGGTTACCTGGTTCGAAGGCAACTACGCCGATTACGAGGCCGACCGCCGCCGTCGCCTCGGCGTAGAGGCCGACCAGCCGCACCGGCTGAAATACAAAAAGCTCGCAGGGTAATGACACCCCAGTCATTTGCGGTAGTTATCGAGTTTCGATAATATATGATTTTGGGCTTTGGAAATAAGCTGGCACAGGATCTGTTTCTCGACCGGCGCAGTAAGGATATGCTGTCATTTCCGCCCGATGTAACGCGCGCGGCGCGCAGAAAACTGCTCTATCTGCATGATGCCGCTGAGTTGTTGGATTTGCGCGTTCCGCCCGGCAACCGGCTTGAGGCATTAAAAGGCAAATGGAAGGGCTACCACTCTATTCGCATCAATAGCCAGTGGCGGGTAGTTTTCAGGTGGCAGGACGGTAATGCCAGTGATGTACAGGTTGTTGATTATCATTGAAGCTGGATGAAGAGGTAAATATCATGCGTCAGCCCAGAAATCCGTTTCATCCGGGAGAGATTCTTCTGGAGGAGTTCCTCATTCCAGACGACATCACCCAGGCCGCATTTGCGAAGAAACTGGGGTGGACGCGTGCGCGATTGAATGAGTTAATCAAGGGCAAAAGAGGCATTACTGCAGAGGCGGCGCTGGATTTGGCCAAGGCACTAGGTACATCCGCCAAGGTTTGGATGAACCTTCAGGCCACCTACGATCTGGATCAAGTGATGAAGCGCAGAAAGGCGGCGTAAATTGGGCACCCATACAGCCTTAAAGGGCGCGCTCAAATACCAAGTGCAACATTTTCAGGAGACAATGTTGCATGGGGAAAATCTACCAGCAGTTGAGTATTGAAGAGCGAACGATGATCCAAACGCAACTGGAAATGGGCATCAAACCGGCGGCGATTGCCGCGGGGTTGAATCGTTCGGCCTCCACGCTTTCCCGCGAACTCTGCCGCAACGGCTGGGCTCGCCCGAAGGCGCGTCGCGGCCCGGGACGCCCTGCGTTGGCCGGCGGCTACCGTGCCGAAGCGGCCCATCAGCGCGCCCAAGCCTGCACGGCCATCCCACGGGTGGAGCGCCGCCTGCAGCCCGGAACCGCCCTGTGGAAGCCGGTGCTGCGCTACCTGAAGGCAGGCTACTCGCCCGAGCAGATTGCTGGCACACTGCAAGCCGTGCATCCCGACCAGCCTTTGTTGCGGGTTTCTCACGAAACCATCTACACCGCGATCTACGCCATGCCGCGTGGTGAGCTGCGCACGGCGGTGATTGGCTGGCTGCGTTTCGGCCATGCCAAACACCGACCCCGTGCGCGGGGTGAAGACCGGCGCGGTCAGATCCCCGCCATGGTCAGCATTCATGATCGCCCACCGGAAGTGGAAGAGCGGCTGGTGCCGGGGCACTGGGAGGGCGATCTCATCAAGGGGGCGCACAACCGCTCGGCGGTCGGCACCCTGGTGGAGCGCGCCACCCTGTTCACGGTGCTGTCGCGCATGAACGACGCCGGTGCCGAAGCGGCGCTCGAAGGCTTCAGCCATGTGCTCAACCGGATCGAGGCGCAAAAGCGTCTGTCGCTCACTTACGATCAGGGCCGTGAAATGGCGGCGCATCAACGACTGACGGAAGCCACCGGGGTGAAGGTCTACTTCGCCGATCCGCACAGCCCCTGGCAGCGCGGCATCAACGAGAACACCAACGGCCTGTTGCGGCAGTACCTGCCCAAGGGCAGCGACCTGAGTGGCTTCACCCAGAAGGAACTGGATGCGATTGCCTGGAAACTGAATACCCGGCCACGCAAGACGTTGGGCTTCAAGTGTCCCGCGGAGTTGTTCACCCCGGATGCGTTTGATTTCAGGCAGCATCATGCTGCGCTTTTTGCACTTGGTCATTGAAACCGCCAAGTATAAACCTTGATGCCTATTACTCTTCCTGCTGACTCCGTCGGCATAGTCACGCCACAGACGCTGCATTTCAGTGAGCCGCTGGCGCTCGACTGCGGGCGCACGCTCGACGAGTACGAACTGGTCTACGAAACCTATGGCGCGCTGAATGCGGCGCGGTCCAACGCGATTCTGGTGTGTCACGCACTGTCCGGCGATCATCACGCCGCGGGCTATCATTCGCCGGAGGACAAGAAGCCGGGCTGGTGGGACAGTTGCATCGGCCCCGGCAAGCCGTTTGATACGCGGCGCTTCTTTGTGGTGTCGCTGAATAATCTGGGCGGCTGCAAAGGCTCCACCGGCCCGGTGAGTGTGAACCCCGCCACCGGCAAGCCCTACGGCCCGGACTTTCCCATCGTCACGGTGCGCGACTGGGTGCAGAGCCAAGCGCGCCTGGGCGCGGCGCTCGGCATTACGCAGTGGGCCGCGGTGATTGGCGGCAGCCTGGGCGGCATGCAGGCGTTGCAATGGGCCATCGACTTCCCCGATGGATTGCGTCATGCACTGGCCATTGCCGCCGCACCCAAGCTCTCCGCCCAGAACATCGCCTTCAACGAGGTGGCGCGCCAAGCCATCATGTCCGATCCCGATTTTCACGCCGGGCATTATTACGAGCATAACGTCGTGCCGCGCCGGGGGCTTATGCTCGCGCGCATGCTCGGCCACATCACCTATCTCTCCGACGATGCGATGCGCGCCAAGTTCGGGCGCGAGTTGCGTGAGGGCAAGCTCAGCTTCGGTTTCGATGTGGAGTTTCAGGTCGAGAGCTATCTGCGTTATCAGGGGCAGTCCTTCGTCGAGCGCTTTGACGCCAACACCTATTTACTCATGACCAAGGTGCTGGACTATTTCGACCCGGCGGCGGAATTCAACCACGACCTGTCGGCGGCGCTCAAGGCTGCGACGGCAAAGTTTTTTGTGATCGCGTTCACCAGTGACTGGCGTTTTTCGCCCGCGCGCTCGCGCGAGATCGTGCGCGCCCTGCTCGATAACGACCATCAGGTGAGTTACGCCGAGATCACCTCGTCCGAAGGACACGATGCGTTTCTCATGCCCAATACGCATTATCAGACGCTGCTGCACACGTATCTCGAGCGCGTCGCCAGAGAGGTGGGCGTGTAATGGCCCTGCGCCCGGATTTTGAAATCATCAGCGAATGGATCGCGCCCGGCAGCCGCGTGCTCGATCTCGGCTGCGGCGACGGCGCACTGCTGGCGTATCTGAATGCCACGCGTGGCGTGAGCAGTTACGGGCTGGAGATCGACGGCGCCAACATCATCAAGTGTATCGAGGCGGGCGTGAACGTGATCCAGACCGACCTCGACGCCGGCCTGTCCGACTTCGACGCCGACTCGTTCGATTACGTGATCCTCTCGCAGACCCTGCAGGCGGTGTATTACCCCGACCGGCTGCTGGATGAGATGTTGCGCGTCGGACGCGAGGGCATCGTCACCTTTCCCAATTTCGGCCACTGGCAAAACCGCGTGCAGATTGCGCTCGGCGGGCACATGCCGGTGTCACGCAACCTGCCGAACGAGTGGTACAACACGCCCAACATCCATCTGTGCACGCTGAGGGATTTCGAGCAGTTGTGCGCGAAAAACGGCATCAGCGTGCTACAGCGCACCGTGGTCGATCATGCGCACCGTGGCGGTTGGGGTATGCGGCTGTTGCCTAATCTACTGGGCGAGATTGCGCTGTACCGCTTTCGGCGTAAGCCGAATTAACCGGGCTGCCGCCCTCCAGGCCGCTGATGCGTGCACGCATACGCCACAGCAGCCACAACCCCGGCAGTGCGGCGAGCGTGGTGATGAAGAAAAAAATCACCCAGCCCAACTCGTCGGCGAGCACACCGGCAGGTGGCCCCAGATACTGCCTGCCGAATGCGGCGAAGGCGGAGAACAGCGCGAACTGCGTGGCGGTGTAGCGGTGATCGCACAGCGCCATGAGCAGCGCGACAAAGGCCGCTGTCCCCATGCCGCCGCTCACCTGCTCAAACACCACGGCGGTGATCAGCATCGCATAACTCTTGCCGACCCACGCCAGCGCCATGAAACTCAGGTTGGAAACGGCCTGCAGCACACCGAACACCATCAAGGCACGATAGAGCCCGAGCTTCGGCAGCAACGCCCCGCCGAACAAGGCGCCCAGGATCAGCGCGAGCAATCCCAGCCCCTTGTTTACCGCACCGACATCGGTCAGCGAAAAACCCACGCCGCGCAGCAGAAAGGCAGTGCTCAATGTGCCTGCGAAGGCATCACCGAGCTTGTACAGCACGATCAACAGCAGTATCCACGCTGCGCCCGCGAGGGAGTGCAGCGAAACGAAGGCCTTTAACGGCCCTGTCACCGCCTCCTGCAAGGTGCGCGGTGGTGCGATGTGTCCGTCCGGCTCCGGGCCGAGCAGTGTGGCGATGACGCCTATAATCATCAACCCCGCAAGGATGAGATACGTCGTGTGCCAGCCGAAGTGGTCGGCGAGAATCAAGGCGCCCGCGCCCGACACCAGCATCGCGATGCGATAGCCCATCACCGACACCGCCGCGCCCACGCCACGTTCCGCCGGGCGCAACACATCGGCGCGGTAGGCATCGAAGGCAATGTCCTGTGAAGCTGAAGTGAAGGCGACAAACACGGCGAGCGCCGCCAAGGCCCACAGTGCGTGCTGCGGCGAACCCAGTCCCATCGCCGCGATACCCAGCATGAGCGCAACCTGCGTGGCGACCATCCAGCCACGCCGCCGCCCCAGCCACGGCGGCACAAAGCGATCCATGAACGGCGCCCAGAGAAATTTGAGCGTGTAAGGCAAACCCACCAGCGTAAAGATGCCGATGGTTTTCAAATCCACCCCCGCAGTCGTCATCCACGCCTGCAACGTGCCGCCGGAGAGCGCCAGCGGCAGCCCCGAGGAGAATCCGAGCAACAGCACCACCGCCACGCGGCGGTTAGTGAAGATGTGGAGGTAGTCTTTAAGTGTCATTTTAAGAGTGGGTTGTATACCTCTCCCTTTGGGAAAGGTATTTACGCGCTGTTGTTGCGCGCTTTAATTGGACGGAGTTCGCTATTCATGCCTACCGGTTGACTCTGACGTAAAGAAGTATGGGATCTCGATTTGCTCGGCAACCGGAACGTGGCCAAGATCAATTAACTCTAACACGAGCTTTCCATCACTTTCCAATAAATACTTATCAACAACATGAGTCATTATTCCGCTAGCCAACTCATTAAACCAGCGTACAACTTTCGCGCTTTCACCAATCAGACGCTCTAAAGCCTTGCCAGGATCCCCTTTCTCTATAGCTTCCAGTAGCGCAGTATTAACAATGTATTCGGAAAAGTAGTAGAGCGTATTGCCATTGTTATCCGCTAGATACATGAGCAACTCTTCATTATCAAGTTCCCGGGCTAAGGCTGCCCGTGTATCTGGGAGGGAGTAGTGAAACGAGAAGCTGTTTCTAATCGTGTCGATTAGATTTTCTCGCCCAAAGTACTTTTTGAGATTGCTGAGTGCGTCCTTAGCTTCCTGATTAAGACGCTCATCGTAGATTTTTGATATTTGCGAGTCGAAGTATCCTTTGCACAGTAATTTCCAGCCTTCATATAGCTTGCCAATAAGTATCCGGGCGAATACAAGAGCTTGGCTTGTATGAGCATGCGATCGCCACTTTGGCGCTGCTTGAAACTGGGAGCATAAGTAGAACGTCTTGTTAAGTACGTTTATTTCATTTACAAAATGGCCGAGCAAGACGAACAACACCCGTTCATTCTCCGGTACCTTGCTCAGTTTTGTTGCGCCTAGCTGTGCCCTATGTATCTTCATGCGTTTTAATGCGCCCAACTAAAATCAGAAAGTGTAATCATAATTCATCGTCAACGGCGCGTGGTCGGAGAAGCGCTCCGTTTTATAAATCGCAGCGGATTTGACCTTATCCACAAGGCCCGGTGTGGTGACGTGATAATCAATGCGCCATCCGACGTTTTTCGCCCACGCCTGACCGCGGTTTGACCACCACGTATATTGCTCCGGTTCCTGATTCACCACGCGGAACGCATCCACGAAACCGAGCTTGCCGAATAATTGATCCATCCAGGCGCGCTCTTCTGGCAGGAAGCCGGAGTTCTTTTGATTGCTGCGCCAGTTTTTGAGATCAATGTTTTTATGGGCGATGTTCCAGTCGCCGCAGATGATGTATTCGCGTTTGCTGTTGCGCATTTTTTTCAGCACCGGCACCAGGCGTTCGAGCATGTCGAATTTTACGGCTTGACGTTCCGGGCCGGACGAGCCGGAAGGCAGATACAATGACACGACGCTCAGGTTGCCAAAGCTCGCTTCGATGTAACGTCCTTCGGCGTCAAAGTCCGGCCAGCCCAAGCCCATGATGACCTTGTCCGGTTTGTGCTTGCAGTAGAGTGCGACGCCGCTGTAGCCTTTTTTTACGGCGTCGTGAAAATAGCTGTGGTAGCCGTCCGGGTGCAGTGCGTTGTCCGTCAGTTGATGCTCCTGCGCCTTGGTCTCCTGCAGGCAGACGACGTCGGGTTTTTGTTTCAGCATCCACGGGAAAAATCCCTTGGTGTTCGCAGAGCGGATGCCGTTCATGTTGAGGGTGATGATGCGCATGCGCGCAGCCTACCTTAAATTGCACTGTGGCGCATCCCGCCGACTGCGGGCGCAAGCCGTCAGCATGTCCGCCTTATGAAAAAAGTAAGAAATATAATATTTGACTTACATTTTAAATAATGGTATAAAATACAAAAATATCAGAAATTGAGGGTGCCGTCATGGAAACCTACCTGACCGCCAAGGGACAGATCGTGATCCCGTCAAAGGTGCGGAGAAGGCTTGGAATGAAGGAAGGGACAAGAATCCAGATTGATGTGGACGAACAGACGCACAAGATTGTCCTCACCCCGATTACCCCTGAATACATCCAGAGCATGCGGGGAAAATACAAGGGCAAGGGGCTGCTCAAGGCGCTGGCGGCGGAAAAGAAGCGTGAGAGGGATATCTAATGGCCCGCCGGCCGAAAGCTATCGTGCTTGATTCGTGGGCGGTGCTGGCCTATCTGGAGGACGAAAGCACTGGCCCGAAAGTGGCGAGCCTGATCGGTGATGCCCATGAGCACGGGATACCGCTGCTCATGTCGGTCGTGAACGCCGGAGAGGTTTGGTACATAATCGCCTGGGAAGTGTCCGAAACCGAGGCGGACAAGGCAATAGATACGCTGAGGCTGCTTGGGATAGAATTTGTGGATGTTGACTGGAAGTTGGCGCGTATTGCCGGAACATTCAAAGCCAAGAACCGCATGTCCTTCGCGGATTGCTTTGCGGCAGCTTTGGCTAAGGATCGGAAAGCGGAATTGGTCACTGGCGATAAAGAGTTTAAGCAAGTCGAGAACGAGGTAAAGATAAGTTGGCTTTAGATGCTTTTATGCGCGGTTATCTAGAAACACCTCTTGACGATGATATGCAACAAATTCTACGCTGGGCAAGAAACGTTCGGGTAATTCTATGGCATGTCCTTCTAGCGCAAAAAACGCTTGCTTAATAAAGGGCTCGTCTTTGCTTCGTAGTTTATCGGAGAGAATAATTCTGAAGTTGTCTGTCAGCGTAATCAGTCCTTGGTCAAAAGCTTTGTCATGCAACGATGACAAGCATAGGCCATTTCTCGGGTTTAAACGGTTCGATCTGTCTGCGCTCCAGGGGACGATATGGCTGGCTACCAGTAATCTTGGTTCAGATAGTCCTGTCATACAGCATCTTCCGCGATAGCTACTCAACACTGCCCTGCGGAAAAATTGCTGCTTAATGCGTTGCTCTGTGATTACGTTGCGAGTTTCACCAGTGAAATCACCAAGGTATTCATCAGTTGATAAATTGAATTCGGATGTAGCTGGTATTTCAAGTCCTGCGTTGAGTTGCCGCCTTAAGCTGTCGCACTCAATCGCAAGTTTCTCCCAATTTTCATGAAATTCAGTCCAAATTTCACGGTCGGCTTTAGAGGCATTACCTAGACCACTCCGTCCGGTACTTGTGATAGCGGGATCAAGGCTAGAAAAATTCCCTAATTTCATCGAAACTGCTGATGGTGTTCGACCAATTAGCTTTGCAAGCTGAATTATTTCTGGATTTCTGTGATGTAACTTTCCAAACGGTAGCTGGCAATAAAGGTGGAATGCCAGCTTTAGCTGCTCTCTTGTCCAGTTATGAGTATTCATGTCTGATTGTTGCCAGTTCGGTTACGCCAAGCTCGGCATGCATGGCTTGGCAGGCCGCTCTTTGAGCTTCTTTGGGATACTTCCCATAGAGACGGGTGAGTCTGCTGCTCTCCGGTTCTTTAAAGTTCCTGAGAAATTCATAATAATCCTTCGGGACGCGGTTATCGGGGAATTGCCGCAAGAAGGTTCTCAGAAGAAGAGTCCTGTGTGCAGCGCCGTCCTTTTCAATCGAAAGCATTACCCTGAAAGGATGTTGGTCATGGGCTGTAGTGAAGGCAGAAAATCCTTCCCCAAGCCCGCCCGGGCCCGCGAAGAGATCGACAATCGGGATTGTTTTGTGTCGAGACATGCAACTGGGGCTCTGCCCGAAGTAATCGGTCGTCTGGTGTGACATCAGCGCGCCGCAGAGCGGATGCCATTCATGTTGAGCGTGATAAAGCGCTAAAGCGTACCGTAAAATGACTTCGCGTGCATGGTTTTGGTTATAATCCCCGCTGCGGGAATGCCTATGCAGGATTACCAACACGAATTTCTCGATTTTGCCCTGGACACCGGCGTGCTCAAGTTCGGCGAGTTCACGCTGAAGTCCGGGCGCGTGAGTCCGTATTTTTTCAACAGCGGCCTGTTCAATACCGGCGCGAGCCTCGCGCGGCTTGGGCGCTATTACGCTGCGGCATTGGTTCACTCCGGCGTGGAGTACGACATGCTGTACGGGCCGGCCTATAAGGGCATTCCGCTGGTGGCGGCGGTGAGCATCGCGCTGGCCGATCATCACGGACGCGACGTGCCTTATGCCTTCAACCGCAAAGAGGCGAAGCGCCACGGTGAAGGCGGTTTGATCGTCGGCGCCCCGCTCGCGGGGCGCGTGCTCATCGTGGACGACGTGATCAGCGCGGGTATCTCGGTGGGTGAGTCCGTCGCCGTCATCAAGGATGCGGGCGCGCAGCCTGCGGGCGTGCTGATCGCGCTCGACCGCCAGGAGCGCGGTCAGGGCGAACTGTCCGCCGTGCAGGAGGTGCAAAACAATTACGGCATTCCGGTGGTGAGTATCGTCACGCTCAAGACACTGCTGAGCTACGTGGAGCAACGAGCTGTAGTGCGGCCGCACCTTGAGGCCATCCACAATTACCGCTCCTGCTACGGGGTTTAAAAATCACACTCTCGCCCCCACCTCCAGTGGGTGGCCGGCAAACCCGCCACGGCCCAAGGGACATGGAATGCGATTTGCTTGGCTGACAGGGGTGATACCGGCATCGCCTTTGAAAATGGGGGTTTCCGAGCGTATATGAGCAACATGTGCTCAAGTCACTGGGGATTGAACTTTTTGAGCATGATTGAGCCTAACTTGTTGTGAAAATACGTAAATATCTTCGAATATGCTGGTAACGTGCCGGTTTGCCAAGGCTCTTTATGGTCCGGGTAGCAAAGGCCTATGGACGTGCGCCCCGGACTTCTCTATAGTATCCCGATGCAATTTCTTTCCAGGAGTCATTCATGATTGATGGTTTGCTGAATATGATGGCCGGTGGGCTGCTGCACCTCTCCGCATGGGAGCTGGTCGTGGTGACCTTGGTGTTTACGCACATTACTATCGCCGCCGTGACCATATTCCTGCATCGTCATCAGGCGCATCGCGGACTCGATTTGCACCCGCTGCCCAGCCACTTTTTCCGTTTCTGGCTATGGCTCACCACCGGCATGGTGACCAAGGACTGGGTGGCGATCCATCGCAAGCATCACGCCAAGGTCGAAACCAAGGATGATCCGCACAGCCCGCAGGTTTTCGGTCTGCGCAAGCTGTTATTGCAGGGTGCCGAGCTCTATCGCGCCGAGGCGAAAAAACAGGACACGCTGGACAATTACGGCCACAACACCCCGGACGACTGGCTGGAGCGCAATATCTATACGCCCCGTACCGGTTGGGGCGTCAGGATCATGCTGATCATCGACCTCATGCTGTTCGGTGTGGTGGGCTTGGCCGTGTGGGCGATCCAGATGATATGGATACCCGTCACTGCGGCAGGCGTCATCAATGGTATCGGCCACTGGTGGGGCTATCGCAACTATGAGTCTCTGGACGCCTCCACCAACATCGTGCCGTGGGGCATCCTGATCGGCGGTGAAGAACTGCATAACAATCACCATGCCTTCGGCAGCTCCGCCAAGCTCTCTTCCAAGTGGTGGGAGTTCGATATCGGCTGGGTTTATATCCGCATCCTCGAAACCTTCGGCCTTGCGCGCGTCAAGAAGGTGGCCGTCGAGCCGGTGATGGTGCAGACCAAGCATATGGTGGACATGGATACGGTGAAGGCCGTAATCACGCACCGCATGCGCGTAATGGCCCATTATGCGCAGGATGTGCTGGCACATGTGCATGCGGAAGAGGTGCGCATTGCGCAAGGGGCTTACCGCAGCCTGCTCAAGCGCGCGCGTGGCCTTCTGGTGCGTGATGAGTCGCTGCTGAACGAGGATGCGTGCGCCAAGCTGCACGCGGTGCTGAGCCAGAGCGCGCAACTGCAGACGGTATATCAGTACAAGCAGCGGTTACAGCAGATCTGGCAGCGCTCCGCCGAGACCCAGGAAAATCTGCTGCATGCGCTGCAGGACTGGTGCAAGCAGGCCGAGGCGACTGGCATCAAGGCGCTGCAGGAGTTTTCCCACAAGCTGCGTGCTTACTCACTGCACCCGGCATAACTATCCGGCAGTCGAACAATAAAAAACCCGCCACTGGCGGGTTTTTTATTGGCTGCATGGAAGACCGTCTATTTGATCTTGGCTTCCTTGTAGATGACGTGCTTGCGCACCACGGGATCATACTTCTTGATCTCCATCTTCTCCGGCATAGTGCGCCGGTTCTTGGTGGTGGTGTAGTAGTGACCGGTGTCGGCACTGGAAACGAGCTTGATCTTTTCACGCATGACTTAACTCCTCAAACCTTTTCGCCGCGGCTGCGCATGTCTGCGAGCACGTGGTCGATGCCGAGCTTATCGATGATGCGCATACCCTTGGTGGTAAGGCGCAGGCGTATCCAGCACCGCTCACTCTCCACCCAGAAGCGATGGTGGCGCAGATTGGGCAGGAAGCGCCGCTTGGTTCTGTTGTTGGCGTGCGACACGTTGTTGCCCGCCATCGGGCGCTTACCGGTAACTTGACAGACTCTGGCCATGGTGAAATCCCTTAAACAATCACTTGCAAGCCGCCAATTCTAGCAAAAACAGGGGCCCGGCCACAAGGACTATAGGCGTTAGACTTTATAACAGCCCGCGCTCGGCCAGCGAGACTGCCCGCCCATCGCCGATGATGAAGTGGTCCAGCAGCCGGATGTCGATGAGCGCCAGCGCCGCCTTCAGCCGCTGGGTGATGTGGCGGTCGGCCTCGCTCGGTTCGGCCACCCCGGAGGGGTGGTTGTGCGCCAGGATCACGGCGGCGGCATTATGGCCCAGGGCACGTTTGACCACTTCACGCGGGTGCACACTGGCGCCGTCGATGGTGCCGTGAAACAGCTCGTCGAAGGCGATGACGCGGTGGCGCTGGTCGAGAAACAGGCAGCCAAAGACCTCATGGCGGTAGGCGCGCAGGTGGGCGGTGAGGAAGTTACGGGTGGCATCGGGGTGGGATAGCGCATCGCCGCGCGCGAGCTGCTCGCCGAGGTGCCGCCGCGCCATTTCCAGTATGGCCTGGAGCTGGGTGGATTTGGCCGGCCCCAGTCCCGTAGCGGAGCAGAGGTGTGCATGATCCGCCTCCAGCAAGGCGCGCAGGCTGCCGAACTGTTGCAGCAGATCACGCCCCAGATCCACCGCCGTTTTGCCGCGTACCCCGGTGCGTAGGAAAATGGCGAGCAATTCGGCGTCGGAGAGTGCGCCCGGCCCACGCGCCAGCAGCTTTTCGCGCGGGCGTTCCTCTTGCGGCCAGTCGGTGATGGGCATAACTTTTCTGCCCCGCAGTTTGCAGCGGGCTCCTTAGCAAATCGGGTTTCCAAAGGGGAGAGGCGTTCGCTCCCCCCTTTGGTCGCCCGCGCGGATTTATTCCGCGCGGCGCGAAAGTGAATTGGTTCCCCCGTTAAGCGTTTGATTAGGGTAAAATTTATCCTACCATGAAATCCTTGACCAACAAGCGCGTTCTGCTCGGTGTTACCGGCGGCATCGCCGCATACAAGAGCGCCGACCTCACGCGCCGCCTGCGCGAGGCGGGCGCCGACGTGCGTGTGGTGATGACGCGCGCGGCCACGGAATTCATCACCCCGCTGACCTTGCAGGCCTTGTCCGGGCATGAGGTACGCCTCGATATTTTCGATCCGCACGCCGAGGCGGCAATGGGGCACATCGAACTTGCGCGCTGGGCCGATGCGGTGCTGGTCGCGCCCGCGAGCGCCGATTTTATGGCCAGGCTGGCGCACGGTCGCGCCGACGACCTGCTCAGCACGCTGTGCCTGGCGACTGCCGCGCCGCTGGCGCTCGCGGCGGCGATGAACCGGCAGATGTGGCTGAATGCGGCGACACAGGCGAACAGGGAAATTCTTGAGCAGCGCGGCATACGCCTGTTCGGCCCCGCGGAGGGTTCGCAGGCGTGCGGCGAAATCGGGCCGGGACGTATGCTGGAGCCTGCGGACATCGTGCCTCTCGCCGCCGCCCTGTTCGAGACCGGCCTGCTTTCTGGCCTGCGTGTGCTGGTGAGTGCCGGCCCCACGCGCGAGGCGATAGACCCCGTGCGTTATATCAGCAATCGCAGTTCGGGCAAGATGGGCTACGCGCTGGCCGAGGCCGCTGCCGAGGCAGGCGCGCAGGTGACGCTGGTGAGCGGCCCGGTGGCGCTCGCTGCACTGGAGCGCGTGGCGCGCGTGGACGTGACAAGCGCAAGGGAAATGCACGAGGCGGTGCTTGCGCGTGCGCCGCAGCATGACATCTTCATCGGCGCCGCCGCAGTCGCGGATTATCAGACCGCAGAGAGTGCTCCACAGAAAATGAAAAAGACAACAGAAAACCTCGCGCTTGCGCTGGTGTGCAATCCGGACATTCTGGAAGACGTTGCGGCACTGCCGCAGGCACCCTTTACCGTGGGCTTTGCCGCCGAGACGGAGAATCTCGAGCTTAACGCGCAAGCCAAGCGCGCCGCGAAAAAACTCGATATGATCGCCGCCAATTGGGTGAATCAACCGGGCTTGGGTTTCGACAGCGACGAAAACGAACTCAAACTGTTTTGGGAGGGCGGCGGCAGGCTGTTGCCGCGTGCGTCGAAGGCCCGGCTGGCGCGCGAACTCGTCGCCATCATCGCAGAGAGATATCATGCAAAGCATACAACTCAAGATTCTTGATGCGCGCCTCGGCAATGAATTTCCGCTGCCCGCGTACGCCACGGACGGCTCCGCAGGCATCGACTTGCGCGCGTGTCTCGACAGCCCGCTGCTCATCAAGCCGGGCGAGACCCACCTGATCCCGACCGGCATGGCGATGCACATCGCCGACGCCGCGCTCGCGGCGGTGCTGTTGCCGCGCTCCGGTCTCGGCCACAAGCACGGCATCGTGCTCGGCAACCTGGTCGGCCTGATCGACTCGGATTATCAGGGCCAGGTGCTGGTCTCGTGCTGGAACCGGAGCAGCGAGCCTTTCACCGTCAACGCGGGTGAACGCATCGCGCAGATGGTGTTTGTGCCCGTAGTACGCGCACGCTTTGATATCGTCGAGTCGTTTGACGAGACTCAGCGCGGCGCCGGCGGTTTCGGGCATTCGGGAAGACAGTAAGGAACCTCTGATGTGTCAGAGGTTCCTGCGCTACAGGGGTGTAGCGCCATTTTTCAAATACGTAAGTATTTGAAAAATGAAGAAAAGAAAAAATCACATTTTTGCTTTTCGTGCTCTGATAATTCCTGGATGGAATTATTCAGAGCTTCCGTAAATAAGTAACGAGTAGCAAGGGAAAGCAAAGAGAACAAGAAATGACAGTGGAAATTCCGGCGACTATTTTCAAGGCCTACGACATACGCGGCATCGTCGGTAAAACGCTGACCGCCGAAATCGTTTTTGAAATCGGTCGCGCCATCGGCAGTGAGGCGCGTGCGCGCAACCAGAAGACCGTAATCGTGGCGCGCGACGGGCGCTTGTCCGGGCCGGAGTTCGCGCGCTCCTTGAGTGACGGACTGTGCGCGGCGGGGGTGGACGTGATCGACATCGGCCAGGTGCCGACGCCCGTGTTGTATTTCGCCACGCATCATCTCAATACCGGTTCCGGCGTGGCGATCACCGGCAGCCACAATCCGCCCGACTACAACGGCCTCAAGATCATGCTGGGCGGGGAGACGCTGTCCGGCGATGCGATCACCGCGCTGCGCACGCGCATTGTCGAAGGCAAGCTGGCAAGCGGTGCGGGCACAGTGAAGTCCGTGGATGTGGTGCCGGATTACATCGCACGCATTGTTTCGGATGTGAAATTAAAGAAACCGTTGCGTCTGGTGGTGGATTGCGGCAACGGTGTCGCGGGCGCGCTCGCGCCGCGTGTGTTGCGTGCGCTGGGCTGCGAGGTGGCCGAGCTGTTTTGCGAGGTGGACGGTCACTTCCCCAATCATCATCCCGACCCGAGCCAGCCGGAGAATCTGCAGGATCTGATCCGCGCGGTGCAGGCGCAGCGCGCCGATCTGGGACTCGCCTTCGACGGTGACGGCGACCGTCTTGGTGTGGTGACGGCGGAAGGCCACATCATCTGGCCTGACCGGCAGATGATGCTGTATGCAAGGGATGTGCTGTCACGCAATCCGGGCGCAACGATTATTTATGACGTAAAATGCACGCGCAATCTGGCCGAGGTGATCGCGCAGCACGGTGGTATTCCGATGATGTGGAAAACGGGCCACTCATTTATCAAGGCCAGGATGCAGGAGACCGGTGCGGCGCTTGCGGGCGAGATGAGCGGCCATATCTTTTTCAAGGAGCGCTGGTACGGTTTCGACGACGGCCTCTACACCGCCACGCGCCTGCTGGAGATATTGGCGCACGATGCGCGCACGCCGAGCGCCGTGTTCGCGGAATTGCCGGAGACCGTGAACACACCGGAACTGAAGCTGGAGATGAAAGAGGGCGAGCATTTCAAGCTCATGGAGCGTCTGCAAAAGAGCGCGCAATTTCCGGGTGCGAGGCTCACCACGATAGACGGCATTCGCGCCGATTTTGACGACGGCTGGGGCTTGGCGCGGCCATCCAACACCACGCCGACGGTGGTGATCCGCTTCGAGGCGGACAATACGGCGGCGCTGGCGCGCATTCAGCAGCAATTTCGTGAGGCATTATTGCATCTGGACCCGAATTTAAAACTGCCGTTTTGATGGCATGACCATGAACCTGAATACTGTTACGGCAAACAATATTGCCCACGTGCTGACCGAGGCGCTGCCTTACATCCGGCGCTTTCAGGGCAAGACCATCGTCATCAAATACGGCGGCAACGCCATGGTGGACGAAACGCTGAAGAGCGGCTTTGCGCGCGATGTGGTGTTGATGAAGCTGGTCGGCATCAATCCGGTGGTGGTGCACGGCGGCGGCCCGCAGATCGGCCAGCATCTGGAAAAACTGGGTAAGCCGAGCCAGTTTGTAGAAGGCCTGCGCGTGACCGACAGCGAAACCATGGCTGTGGTGGAGAGGGTGTTGCGTGACCTCGTCAACACGGACATCGTGAATCTCATTAACCGTCACGGCGGTGTGGCGGTGGGCCTGCCGGGCAAGGACGGCAATCTGATACGTGCGCGCAAGCACCTGCTGACACGCAAGACGCCGGGGCGGGAGCAGCCTGAGATCATCGACATCGGCTACGTGGGTGAAGTGGCGAGCATCAACACCTCGGTGCTCGACAAGTTGATCAGCGGCAATTTTATCCCGGTGATTGCGCCCCTGGGTGCGGGTGACGACGGCCAGTCCTACAATATCAACGCCGATCTGGTGGCGGGCAAGCTCGCCGAAACCCTGCGCGCCGAGAAACTGATGCTGCTTACCAATACGCCGGGCGTGCTCGATAAGGCGGGTAACCTGCTTGAGCGTCTGGATGCAAAACAGGTCGCGGCATTGATTGCCGACGGCACCATTCATGGCGGCATGCTGCCCAAGGTACGCTGCGCGCTGGACGCGGTGCAGGTCGGTGTGGGCGCGGTGCACATTGTCGATGGCCGCGTGGAACACGCCGTACTGCTCGAACTCTTTACTGATGAAGGCGTGGGTACACTGATCCGGAATCACACTAATGACTACACGTCATTAGTGTGATTCCGGATTAATACCGTGTTTACTCTACCCCCACCCTATCCCGCCCCCTAAACAGGGGGCGGAGACGTAGCGGGACGTGGAACCTTACTTACTGACTTATAAGTAATCTGATCGTAACGGCGCGATGGATCAAACCAGTTTGCAGGAATTTTTTTCCGCTTCCTCCGGGCTTGCACAACTGTGCACGCAAAACGGCTGGCCGGATCCGGCCAGTATGCGTATTGAGTTGCTGGAGGAGGACGACGAGCAGGCGCTGTGTGCAGTGAGATTCGACGAGGTCATCATGGAAGGTTCCGGCTGTGAGGCCGGGCGCGTCGCCTGTTGGGGGCGCTTCCGTGTGCGGCTCGATGCGCGCGGCAGGGTGGTGGGGGCCGAACTCGAGACCGGGGACCGGAAATAATAAAAAACCTCTGATTAATCAGAGGTTCCTGCGGCACATGGATGTGCCGCCATTTTTCAAATACGTAAGTATTTGAAAAACGTGAAGAAAAGCAAAAATCGCATTTTTGTTTTTCGTGCTCTGAATAATTCCTGGATGGAATTATTCGGAGCTTCCTTAAGTAACCCGCTACGGTTTGGCGCCAGTGGCGCCCTTGAGCTCACGGAAACGCTGTATATCGGCCTCGGCTTGGCGCTTGATAGCGTCCTGTTCGTTCTGTTTGGTCTTGATGAAGGTGGTGTATTTTTCGTCCTGCGCCGTGGACTCACGGATATCCTTTTGTAATCTCTCCGGCAGGGGTTTGCCCAAGTTCTCAAAAGCGGCGGCCTCATTGGCCAGGCCGGCCAGATGTTTTTTCAGGTTCTCGCTGTAGCTTGTGTGCAGGGTGATCTCGCCATTGATCATCGCAAGCTTTCTGTCGCGCGTCTGGGTGATGTCGGTCTCGCTCGCATAGGTGTTTAGCAGTACCTTGTCGCGCGCGACCTGTTCGTCGGCGCGGCGTTTTTCATCCGCCATGGCCTGCTGTTTGCGCTCTTCCCCGGCAAGCTGCTCTTCGGTTTTGGCGCCCTCGGTGGTCTTGACGGTGACGCCCTGCTTGTTGAGTTCCGTGTGGCCCTGCTGCGCGTATTCCGGCGGGATCTTGTCGCCGTAATGCACCTCGCCCTTGTCGTCCACCTATTTGTAGAGTTTGTCTGCGGCGAATCCTCCGGACGACAGAGCAACGGCCGTTAGCAGCGACAGTGCAAGCAGATAAAGTTGACGTTTTATGGGCGGTCTCTCGAAGCTGTTGCTAGCCCAGACGGGCGCGCGCGCGTTTGAGCGCGGCGCGCACCTGCGCCGGCGCGGTGCCGCCCACATGGTCGCGCGCCGCGACGGAGCCCTCCACCGTGAGCACGGCAAATACGTCCTGGCCGATGACAGGGGAGTGCGCGCGCAACTCCTCCAGCGTGAGCTGCTCCAGCGTGCGGCCGCAGTCGATGCAGTGACGCACCGCCTTGCCCACGACTTCGTGCGCATCACGAAACGCCACGCCCTTGCGCACCAGATAATCCGCAAGATCGGTGGCGGTGGAGAAGCCGCTGCGCGCGGCGTGCAGCATCGCCGCGCGATTGACGCGCAGGGCGGGAATCATGTCGGCGTATACGTGCAGCGAACCCTTCACCGTGTCCACGGTGTCGAACAGCGGCTCCTTGTCCTCCTGATTGTCCTTGTTGTAGGCGAGCGGCTGCGCCTTCATTAAGGTGAGCAGCGCCACTAGGTGGCCGTTCACACGCCCCGCCTTGCCGCGCACGAGCTCCGGCACGTCGGGATTCTTTTTTTGCGGCATGATCGACGAGCCGGTGCAAAACGCATCACCCAGATCGACGAAGCCGAACTGCGTGGACGACCACAGTACCAGCTCTTCGGAGCAGCGCGACAGGTGCGTCATGAGCAGCGCAGCGGCACTCACGAATTCGATGATGAAGTCGCGGTCGCTGACCGCATCGAGCGAGTTTTCGCATGGCGCGTCGAAGCCGAGCAGTTGGGCCGTGTAATTGCGGTCAATCGGGTAGCTCGTACCGGCAAGCGCCGCCGAGCCGAGCGGCATGACGTTGACGCGCACACGGCACTCGCGCAGACGCGCGGCGTCGCGCGCCAGCATTTCAAACCAGGCGAGCAGGTGATGGCCGAAGGTGACCGGCTGCGCGACTTGCAGATGGGTATAGCCGGGCATGATGGTTTCCGCTTCGCGCTCGGCTACGTCGAGCAGTGCGCCCTGCAGGCGGCGCATCTCGGCCAGTACCGCGTCGATTTCATCACGCAGATACAGCCGCATGTCGGTCGCCACCTGATCATTGCGCGAGCGGCCAGTGTGCAGTTTCTTGCCCACCTCGCCGATGCGCTCGATAAGGCGCGCCTCGATGTTCATGTGCACGTCTTCCAGCGCTATCGACCATTCGAATTTGCCCTGGTCAATGGCATGCTCAATCGCCTGCAGCCCGCCCACGATTTTCTCGCACTCGGCGGAGTTGAGCACGCCGATGTGCGCAAGCATGCGCGCGTGCGCCAGTGAGCCCGCGATGTCATGCCTGTAGAGGCGATGATCGAAGCCGACGGAGGCGGTGAAGGCCTCGACGAAGGCCTGGGTGGGTTCGGTGAAGCGGCCTGCCCAGGGCTTTTCAGTGGATGTGTTTTTGGCCATGTTTTGCGCGCTGTTGCCGGATGCTGCGTTATTATATGCTGTATTCGAAAGATTACTAAGGAGTTCAGTATTAACGCCACAGCCTCCCGCGACACGCTGTTTCTGCCCGATTTCTGCGGTGTGCGCATGGTGCTGGCGCTCATGGTGATCGCCGAGTTGCTTGCCCTGGTGCTGGCCTTGGGGGCGCTGGAGAGCGGCGACCGCTGGGCCGATCTCAGCGTGCTCTCGCTGTTTGTGCAGTGGGTGGCGCTTACCAGCGCCGCAGCGTTGTGCGCCAGCCGCCGCTGGCTTGCCCGCGTGCCCAACCGCGCCGCCGCGCTGCTGAGCTACCTGTTGTTACTTGCGGTCACGGCATTGGTCAGCGAGGCGGCGTACTGGCTGCTGCAGAGTGACGTCGTCGGTATTCCATTGCCCGCGTTCTGGCATTATGATTTTCTGCTGCGCAGTCTCGCGGTGAGCGCGATCATCAGCGCGGTGGCGTTGCGCTATTTTTATGTGCAGCACCAGTGGAAGAGCAACATCGAGTCGGAGTCCAACGCACGCATCCAGGCCCTGCAGTCGCGCATCCGGCCGCATTTCCTGTTCAACAGCATGAATATCATCGCCAGTCTAACGCGCAGCCGCCCGGAGCTGGCGGAGGCGGCAGTGGTGAACCTCGCCGACCTGTTCCGTGCGAGCCTGGCCGATGCGCGCAATCGCGTGCCATTGCACGAGGAACTCGCCATGGTGCGCAAGTACCTGGATATTGAACACCTGCGTCTGGGAGAACGCCTGCGCGTGGAGTGGGATATGGATGCCGTGCCGGAAGATGCGCTGGTGCCGGTGCTGACCTTGCAACCGTTACTGGAGAACGCCGTCTATCACGGCATTGAGCCGCTGGCGGAAGGTGGCGTGATCGCCATTCAGGGCCGCGATACGGGCGGCATCATAGAAATTACACTCACCAATCCGGTAGCGCCACAAGGTGCGCTGTTTCGTCCGCACAGCAACCACATCGCAGTGGACAACGTACGTGAGCGTCTGGTGGCTTACTATGGTACGAAAGCCGGACTTGTCATCGATGAGGCTGACGAGCATAACGGCTGGCGCTACAGTGTCCGCCTCCGCTTTCCTTGTGTGCAGTCCGACGCATGAAAATTCTGATTGTGGATGACGAAGCCCTCGCGCGCGAACGCCTGCGCGGGCTCGTCGCCGAACTTGGCGGCCACGAGGTGGTAGGCGAGGCGGCCAACGGCAAGGAGGCGCTGGCACGCGCTGCGGTGTTGCTGCCGGAGGTTGTGCTGATGGACATCCGCATGCCGGAGCTGGACGGGCTGGAGGCTGCGCTGCATCTCGCCCTGCTGGACGAGCCGCCCGCCGTGATTTTCACCACCGCCTACGGCGATCATGCGCTCGCCGCCTTCGAGGCGCACGCCACGGATTACTTGTTGAAGCCGATCCGTAAAGAGCAACTGGAGCATGCACTTAGCAAGACACGGATGATGAACCGGGCGCAGCTTGCCGTTGTGCGCCGCGACAGTGGTGAGGCACGTGCGCGCAGATATCTCAGCGCCCACGCGCACGGCACACTCCAGCTCATTCCGGTCGCCGACATCGTATATTTCAAGGCCGACCAGAAATACGTCACGGTGCGTACCCCCGAGGGCGAGGTGCTGATCGAGGATGCACTCAAGACATTGGAGGAGGAGTTTGGTGAGTGCTTTGTACGCATTCACCGCAATGCGCTGGTGGCCGCGGCCAGAATCAGCGTGCTGGAGAGGGACGTTGCGGGCAATAGCCTGGTGCGTTTACGTGGTATTGAAGAACGGCTCGAAGTCAGCCGTCGGCATGTGGCGGAGCTGCGTCGGCGCATGAAGTCGGGGTGAGTACGAACGCGTTCCGCAGGTAGTGTTTGCCTCGCGGCGGCGCAGGCCTTAGCATTAGCAGGCTGTTGAAAAACTCTGTTTTGCAACAGCCTGCGGTGCGGTACATGGATGTGCCGCCATTTTTCAAACACGTAAGTGTTTGAAAAATGAAGTAAAGCAAAAATCACATTTTTTGCTTTACGTGGTTGAAAAAGTCCTGGACGGACTTTTTCAACAGCCTGTTAGTGCTTTGATTTCTAGGGAATACCATGTCAACACAGACACTGCGCATTGCCACACGCAAAAGCCCGCTCGCGCTGTGGCAGGCCGAACATGTGCGCGACCGCCTGCTCGCGGCTCATCCCGGAATTCAGATAGAGCTGGTGCGCATGAGCACCCAGGGCGACAAGATTCTCGACACGCCGCTGTCCAAGGTGGGCGGCAAGGGATTGTTCGTGAAGGAGCTGGAGCAGGCGCTGCTCGATGGCAGCGCCGATATCGCCGTGCACTCGATGAAGGATGTGCCGATGGAGTTTCCGGCGGGCCTGTGTCTGCCGGTGATCGGCGCGCGTGAAGACCCGCGTGATGCGTTTGTGTCTAACCGCTATGCCAAGCTGGATGCGTTGCCGCAGGGTGCGCGCGTGGGCACGTCCAGTCTGCGGCGGCAGTGTCAGTTGCAGGAGCGGCGTCCGGATGTGCACATCGTCAGTCTGCGCGGCAATGTGAATACGCGCCTCAGGAAATTGGATGAGGGCGAGTTCGACGCAGTCATACTCGCCGCTGCGGGCCTGTTGCGCCTCGGCTTCGGTGCGCGCATCACGCAGTTGCTGGAGCCGGAGGTGAGCCTGCCCGCCGTCGGTCAGGGTGCCATCGGCATCGAGTGCCGTACGGACGATGCGCGCGTACATGATCTCATCCGTGTGCTGGACGACGCCGAGACGCACCTCCGAGTGAGTGCCGAGCGCGCCATGAATCATCGCCTGCAGGGCGGCTGTCAGGTACCGATTGCGGGCCATGCGCTGCTCGCCGCAGGCTTGCTCAGTTTGCGCGGTCTGGTGGGCCGGCCCGACGGCAGCGCGGTGGTGCGCGGCGCGGTCAGCGGCCCGCAGGCGGAGGCCGAGCAGCTCGGCATCGCGCTCGCCGATGATCTGCTCGCGCGCGGCGCGCGCGAGATTCTGCGCGATGTCTATGCCGACGAACGCTTTGCCGATAGCCGCTGATACTCTGGCAGGTGTCACGGTGGTGGTGACGCGCCCGCGTCATCAGGCGGCGCGTCTGTGCCATCTGATCGAGGCGCGCGGCGGTCGCGCTGTCCTGTTCCCCGTGCTGGAAATCATTGACGTCGAGGATAGCGGCCCGGCGCGTGCGTTGATCCAGCGTCTGGACGAATTCGATCTCGCCATTTTTGTGAGCGCAAATGCGGTGCACAAGGCCGCGCCCATGATTGCCGCGCGCGCGGGTTTTCCGGCGCGGCTGCGTGTGGCGGCCATCGGCAGACGCACCGCCGAGGTATTGCAGGCGCATGGGCTGCGGGCCGATATTCAACCGCAGGAGGGTTTCACCAGCGAGGCCTTGCTCGCGCTGCCGGAAATGCAGAACGTGCAGGGAAAAAATATCGTAATCTTTCGCGGCACTGGCGGCCGCGCCTTACTGGGCGAGACGCTCACTCAGCGCGGCGCACACGTGAGTTACGCCGAGGTCTACCGGCGCGTGCGGCCTGTGTGTGAAGGTGCGGAATTGGTGCGGGTATTGGAGGACAATAAAAAAGTCGTTATGGTTGTCACTAGCAACGAGGGCTTGCAGAATCTGTTCGAGATGGCAGGCGTGCAGGGACAGCCGCTGTTGCGACACACCCGGCTCGTGGTGATGAGCGCGCGTAACGCCGAATGTGCGCGCAGCCTGGGTTTTGGCAAAGCAGTGGTGGCGGAGCAGGCGGATGACGAAGGCCTGATCGATGGCGTAATCACGGCAGCGCAGCATAACTAAGGTGCTAATCATGAACGACCAAGACAACGCAGAGACGCACAACGCCGGCGGCAGGCAACGCCTGTGGGTTGCGCTGCTTGCCCTACTGGTGGTGCTGAGCGCGGCGGCGGCAGCCTATGGCCTGTGGCATGTGGGCCACCGGCAGGAGCGCCTTGCCGCCCAGGTGGAACAGTTGCAGGCGGGAATCCGGCAGGAGGAGTCCGCAGCGCAGGCCCTGCGCGAACAGCAGCAGGTGACGCAGGCGGCGCTCGATAAACTGCGCGCTGAGGCATATCGTGACACGCTTGTGCGTGTAGCGGTCGAGGCCGACTCTCTGGTGCGCATTGCGCACTATCACCTTTCCTTTGCGTATGATCTGCCCGGCGCCATCGATGCGCTTGCGGCTGCCGAACAGCGCTTGCAGGGGATCGATGATTCCCGGCTGCTTGCCGTCAAGACACAGCTTGCCGGCACGCTGCGCGCGTTGCGTGAGGTGCGGGCGCCGGATATTGCTCAACTGGCGCTGCGACTGCAGGACTGGTCGGCGCGCGTGGAGGAGCTTCCCGTTGCCCGTGTCGCAACGGCGGTGCCGTCGCCTGCGCCGCTGCAGACGTCGCATTGGAAAACCCTGTTGCAGGGCCTCTGGGCCGAACTGAAAACCCTAGTGGCGATACGGCACCGGGATGAAACGGTGGTGCCGCTGCTGCCGCCTGCCCAGCAGTATTTTCTGTATCAGAATCTGCGGCTTGAGCTGGAGGCGGCGCGCCTGAGTGTGCTGCGGCGCGATGCGCGCGCTTTTCACGCCAGTCTCGGCACGGCGCGCAGCTGGATCAAGCGCTATTTTGATGTCCAGGCCGCGCCAACCACGGCGCTGCTGGAGGCGCTGGATGCGCTGGAGCAAACCGACATCGCCCCGCCGCTGCCGGAGCTATCCTCCCTGCAGGCGCTGCTGCACGACCTCATACAATCTGAAGCAGGCACATTCAGCAACGGAACGACGCCACCATGAAGTTGCTCGTCACGATTGTTCTGGTGCTGCTGCTCTCGGTGCTGCTGGCGCTGGTTGCGCAAACCGATCCCGGTTATGTGTTGCTGAGCCGCGGCCACTGGTCCGCCGAGATCACCCTGGTGACGTTTGTGGTGCTGCTGCTGGTTGCCTTTCTGCTGCTTTATTTTATGATCCGTTTCGTGATACAGGCCTGGCGCCTGCCAGAGCACATCCGCGCCTTGCGCCGCGAGCGCCGCCGCGTCAAGGCGCGCAACGCCCTCACGCGCGGATTGATTCAACTGGAAGAAGGGGCGTGGCGCGAGGCGGAGGGCACACTGCTCAAGTATGCGGAGCACAGCGATACGCCGCTGCTCAATTACCTCGCCGCCGCGCGCGCGGCGCAGCGTCTGGGCGCGCATGAGAGGCGCGACGATCATCTGCGTCTGGCGCATGCGAGCACGCCGCAGGCGGATGTCGCGGTGGGGCTGGTCCAGGCCGAACTCCAGCTCAGTCACCAGCAACTCGAACAGGCGCTGGCCACGCTCAATCGCCTGTATGATCTCGCACCCAAGCATGCCTATGTGTTGCGCTTGCTGATGCAGCTCAGTGTGGCGCTCGGCGACTGGGGCCAGTTGGTCAAGCTGATTCCCGAGTTACGCAAGCGCGCGGTGATCAGCGCACACGAAGCCGATGAGCTGGAGATAAAAACCCATGGCGCGGTGCTGGAGATGGCCGCGCGTGCCCCGGATAACAATGCTGTGCGGTTGGTATGGGCGCAGGTGCCCAAGGCATTGCAGTCCCATCCCCGGCTCGTGCTCCAGTATGCACAATGTCTGCGCAAACAGGGCCGCGAGGATGATGCAGAGGCGCTGCTGTACCGCACGTTACGCCGGGAGTGGAGCGATGATCTGGTACATCTGTACGGCCTAGTGCAGGCCGCCGACGCTACCGAGCAGTTGGCGCGTGCCGAGGGCTGGCTGGCAGGCCACGGCAACGACCCCATGTTATTGCTCACGCTGGGCCGCTTGTGCATGTGCCATCGCCTGTGGGGCAAGGCGCGCACCTATCTGGAGGGGAGTCTCAATCTTGCCGCGCGGGCCGAGACCTATCAGACACTGGGCAGCCTGCATGAACAGTTGGGCGAGCAGTCCGCCGCGCTCGACTGCTATCGCCGGGGATTGCAGGCCACGCTGAACGGCGCGGCGTCTGCGGTAAAGAGCGAGGCAAGCGCGCCGGCCAGGGCATTCGGCGCACTGCACGGTTAGTGATCTGCGAATCTTACTTCGACTATGCGCAATGATAATGATCCGTCGTATGCGTCAACAGCGCGGCCCTAAATCCCCCGGCCGTTCGACAAGCTCACGGCCACCCCCTTTTCAAAGGGGGTCGAGCGCTAGCGAGGGAGGATTTAAGACCGCGATGCCCAGCCGGATTGATAAGCTTTAAACAGAACAGCGCATTACAACTAAGGGGTATCGCGCGCCGCGCCTTCGGGCGCGGCGTCATGCGCGAACTCAAACGGGTCAGCGTAGAAATTTTCCGGCAGGAGGCCGCGCGCGATAAAGTCACGGTGCGCCGCCTGTACCAGCACCGGCGGCCCGCTGGCGTACACGTCGAACGCATTCAGCGCCGGGTGATCATACAGCACGGCATCCGTCACATAACCCTGCGCGCTGCGCCAGTCGTCCTCGGGCAGCGGCTCCGAGAGCACGGGCGTGTAGCGGAAGTGACGGCACTGCTCCGCCCATGCGCACGGCAGCGCATCGAGGTAAAGATCGCGCCGGCTGCGTGCGCCCCAGTAGAAGTGCATGGGGCGCGTAATGCCTTCCGCGAAGGCATGTTCGAGGATGGCCTTGATCGGCGCGAAGCCAGTGCCGCCCGCGACGAAGATGATCGGGTGTGGCGAATCCTCGCGCAGATAAAAATTACCGAAAGGTCCTTCGAGGCGCAGCATGGCCTTTTCCTTGAGCACGGCAAAGGTATCATCGGTAAAGCGTCCGCCTTCGATGCGTTTGATGTGCAACTCGATGCACTCATCGTCGTGCGGGGCGTTGGCGATGGAGAAGCTGCGCCTGCGGCCGTCACGCAACAGAAAATCGATATACTGGCCGGCAAGAAATTGCAAACGCTCACCGGCGGGAAGCTTGAGATAAACGCGCGTCACATCAGGCGAGAGATGCTCCAGCCGGGTGACACGGCAGGGCAGTTTTTTTACGCGGATATGCTTCGCGTCGCTGATTTCGCTCACCTCGACGGTCACGTCGGACAACGGCCGCGACTGGCACATGAGCGCGTATCCTTGCGCTATTTCCGCGTTGCTTAACGCCGCCGGTTGAGGCATGCCATAATCCACCTCGCCGGTGATGAGTCTGGATTTACAGGCGCCGCAGGCGCCGCCTCGGCAACCGTAGGGCAGGCTGAGCCCGTGACGCAGGGCCGCATCCAGAATGGTTTCATGGGCATCGACAGTGAATTCGTGGCCACTTGGCCTGACGTGAACAGTGAAACCCATGCATACACCTTGCAGATTGGACAAATATAAAACGATGCATTATCGCTGTTTTTATGGCGTAGCGGAACCATGAGCGAAACCGTACTGATTGTGGGTTGCGGTGATATCGGTACACGTGTGGCCGGAATCCATCTTGCGCAGGGCGCGCGCGTGAGCGGGCTGGTGCGCACACCCGTGCGCGCGGCGCAGCTTGCGGCGCTGGGCGTGACACCCGTGTCCGGTGATCTGGATGACGCCAATACGCTTACCGCATTACCGGCACCGCATGCCCTCGTCTATTATTTTGCCCCGCCGCCGGAGTCCGGAATTACCGACTCGCGCATGGAGCGGTTTCTGCAGGCGATAACACGCGACGCACTGCCGCATAAAATCGTCTATATCAGCACCAGCGGGGTGTACGGCGATTGCGAGGGCGCGTGGGTGACCGAGGACGCGCCGGCCAAACCGCAGACGGCGCGCGCACAGGCGCGCCTCGACGCGGAGACGCGGCTGCTGGCGTGGGCGCGTGATCATCCAGTGCCGGTGGTGATACTGCGCGTGGGCGGCATCTACGGCCCGGGACGTCTGCCTGTCGAGCGCATCCGGCGTGGCGAGCCGGTGCTGCGGCGTGAAGAGGCGCCCTGCACCAACCGCATTCATGCGGATGATCTGGCGCGCATCTGTCTCGCCGCCGCCGGGCGTGGCAGCGCGGGGCGCATCTACAACGTGTGCGACGACGAGCACAGCACGATGACGGATTACTTCAACGCGGTCGCCGATGCACTCGGCATCGCGCGCCCGCCGCAGCTACCACTGGCCGAGGCGCACAAGGTGCTGAGCCCCGGCCTGCTGTCCTATCTCAACGAATCGCGCCGCATGGACAACCGGCGTATGCGCGAGGAGCTGGGCGTCGTGCTGCGTTACCCGAATCTGGCGGCGGGGCTGGCGGGGTTGGGCGAGTAGGTTTGTTACGAACACTCCGGCAGGCTGCGTTTGCTGTTCAGCCAGCGGACCAGCGGCTCCCACTGCTCCAGATCCTGTTCCACCATGTAATGCGGCATTTCATACAGGCCGAGTCCACGCTCGGCGGCGCGGATGTAGTTCTGGCTGTCGCGCAGTGTGGCAATGCAGGGAATGTCGAGGCTGTGCAAAAACTTTTCCAGGGCGTGAAAGGCGAGCGTATATTCGCGCACGCGATTGGCGACCACTGCAAGTTTGGTTTCGTCGCGCGCGACCTTGCCCACCGAGAGCAGTTCCTTGATGAAATGTGCGGCGGCGCGGATGTCGATGGGCGAGGGCAGCACGGGTATCAGCACGGTCTGCGCGCGGCGCACCAGCGGTGTGAGTTCCTTGCCGTGCACGGCAGCGGGTGCGTCGATGATGAGCCGCTCGACGTCCCTGGGTAATTGCGCATCTTCTTTCCACGCGGCGATGCCCTGAATAGGAGGATAGCCCGGCGCGCGTGCCTTGAGCCAGTCGAGGCTGGAACCCTGCGGATCATAGTCGGCGAGTGCCACCGGCAGTCCGCGCTGGGCATAATAGCTTGCGAGATTGGTGGCGAGCGTGGTTTTGCCGCAGCCACCTTTTGCATTCAGTACCAGAATGGAGCGCATGGTGTTCTCCTTGTCAGCAGCCGTGCGTATCATCCCCGGCGGCGTGGTGGATACACAAGCCAGGTCGTGATTACCGCCGCGGCGAACAGTGTATATACCACCGTAAATACCCACTCGGGTGCGTTATAGAATAACAGGTACCTGAGCCAGTAGCCGACAAAGCTTATATCCATTGGGGAGCCGCCCGCCACCTGGCGCAGATAGTTTTCCAGCACCGTGAGCGGGCAGCGTGCGCCGAGCCAGCTTTCAAGCACGACGAAACCGATACCTGCGAGGTGCAGCAAACGAAACGTGAAATTGCGCGCCGCGCGCCAGCCGCGCGCCCAGCCGACGAGAATGAATGCCTGCCCGCCGACGACAAACAGCACATAAGCGGAATGGAGGGTGACGGTGATGTCGGCAAGCCATGCGGCGAGGGCGGGGGTCACGATCAAACCTTACTTTAAGGCGAATTCCGCAATCACCGGCGCATGGTCGGAGGGGCGCTCCAGCTTGCGCGGTGTTGTGTCGATGCGGCAGGAGGTGCAGAGCGCGCGCAGCGCAGGGCTGACGAGGATGTGGTCGATGCGCACGCCGTGATTGCGGCGGAATCCACCCGCGCGGTAGTCCCACCAACTGAAAATAGTCTCGTGCTGCTCAAACAGCCTGAAGCTGTCTTGTAGCCCGAGGTTCTGTAGATGCCTGAAGGCGGCACGCTCAGCCTCACTTACCAGCACCTGGCCTTGCCACGCTGCCGGGTCATGCACGTCACGGTCTTCGGGTGCGATATTGAAATCGCCGAGCACGATGAGATGTTCGTGCGTGCTGAGTTGCTGTTGAATCCAGGCGCTTATTTTTTCAAGCCAGGATAATTTATAAACATACTTTTCCGAACCGACGCTGGCCCCGTTCGGGACATAGAGATTGATGACGCGCAGGCCATTGTAATTCGCGGCCAGCAGCCGGCGTTGTGCATCGTCAAGATTGGCAATATCACGCGTTACCTCGGCGGGAGTGAGACGGCTCAGCAGGGCGACGCCGTTGTAACTCTTCTGGCCGGAAAAAACCGCCTGATAACCCGCCGCGTGAA
The DNA here is from genome assembly GCA_027624315.1 of Pseudomonadota bacterium. Classification (GTDB taxonomy): domain Bacteria; phylum Pseudomonadota; class Gammaproteobacteria; order SURF-13; family SURF-13; genus JAQBXX01. The sequence continues at coordinate 79,089 of JAQBXX010000001.1, read as the reverse complement.
TTTCGCTCAGCGGAAAATCTTCATCCACCGTTTTTGTTTCCTGCAGGGCGACGATGTCGGGTTTTTCGGCATCGAGCCAGCTCAGCAGGTGCGGCAGGCGCACGCGCAGTGAGTTTACATTCCAGGTAGCGATTTTCACGCTGCTCTCATCTCAGCCTTCTCCCGGAGGGAGGAGTTAATATCCCCGCACCCTTCGCTTCGCTCTTCCCTCCGGGAGGGCCAGGGTGAGGGAGAGGAATCATGCGGTGATGCCAGTGTGACGCAACAGCGCATCAATGCGCGGCTCGCGGCCACGGAATTCAATGAACAATTCCATCGCATCGCGCGTGCCGCCCTGCTCCAGAATGCTGTGCAGGAATTGCTGTCCGGTAGCGTGGTCGAAAATACCGCACTCCTCGAATTTTTCGAAGGCATCCGACGACAACACCTCGGCCCACTTGTAGCTGTAGTAGCCCGCGGAGTACCCACCGGCGAAGATGTGGGTGAAATTGTTGGCGAAGCGTTCAAACGCCGGCGGCTGGATGACTGCGACGGTATCGCGCACCTCGCGCAACAGCTCGCGGATGCGTGGCCCCCGGGCCGGATCGTATTCCAGATGCAGACGGAAATCGAACAGCGAAAATTCGAGTTGCCGCACCATCTGCATGCCGGCCTGGAAATTCTTTGCCGCAAACATCTTGTCGAGCAGCGCCTGCGGGAGCTGTTCGCCCGTCTGACAGTGACCGGAGATGAGGTCGAGCGCTTCGCGTTCCCAGCACCAGTTTTCCATGAACTGGCTGGGGAGTTCCACCGCGTCCCACGCCACGCCGTTGATGCCGGACACAGCGAGCTGATCCACGCGCGTGAGCATGTGGTGCAGCCCGTGACCGAACTCATGAAACAGGGTGAGCACCTCGTCGTGCGTGAGCAGCGACGGCTGAGCGCCGACCGGCTGCGCTGTTGTGCAGGTGAGGTAGGCGACGGGGGTTTGCACTCCAGCCGCTGTGCGTTTGCGTGCGATGCATTCGTCCATCCACGCGCCGCCGCGTTTGTGCGGGCGCGCGCAGGCATCGAGATAAAACTGGCCGCGCGGTTCGTTGTCGGCGTCGCGGATTTCAAAAAATCGCACATCCGCGTGCCAGGTTTCGATATTTTTTACTTCGGCGACGTTCAGGCCGTAGAGACGATGCACGATCTCGAACATGCCCGTGAGCACGCGGGGTAACGGAAAATAAGGGCGTAGGTCTTCCTGTGAGAGCGCATACCGGTGTACACGCAATTTCTCCGAATAGTAGGAGATGTCCCAGGCGTCGAGGTTCTGCACAGCGAAATGTTCGCGCGCAAAGCCCTGGAGTTCGTCCAGTTCGCGTTGCGCCATGGGGCGCGAGCGGCGTGCGAGGTCGTTGAGAAAGTCCAGCACCTGCTGGGGGGCGCGCGCCATCTTTTTCGCGAGCGACCGTTCGGCGTAATTGGCGAAGCCCAGCAGTTGGGCAAGTTCGTGCCGCAGCGCAAGCAGTTGCTCCATGAGCGGCTGATTGTCCCACCGGCCGGCATTCGGGCCCTGGTCGCTGGCGCGTGTCATATAGGCAGTGTACATCTCACGCCGCAACACGGCGCTGGCGGCGTACTTCATTACCGGCGCATACAGTGGATAGTCGAGCGTCAAGTGCCAGCCGGACTGTCCCGCTTGCTGCGCCGTCTGTCGTGCGAGCGCCTGCGTGCTTTCGGGCAGGCCCTCCAGTTCGGTCTCGTCGCTGACATGCCTGATCCATCCCTGGGTTGCGTCGAGCACGCTTTCTTCAAACTTGGCGGTGAGTGCGGAGAGCTCCTGCTGTATGGCCTTGTAGCGCTCCTGTTGTGCGGGCGGCAGCGCCACGCCGGAGAGGCGAAAATCACGCAGGGCGTTGTCGATCACTCTTTTCTGCGCGCCGTCGAGGCGTGCATACTCGGCGCCCGCAGCGATGGTTTGATAGGCCTCGTAGAGTGCTGCGTTCTGTCCGAATTCGGTGGCGTAATCGCTGAGCTTCGGCAGACAGGCGTTGTAGGCCGCGCGCAAGGGTTCCGAATTCATCACCGCATTCAGATGGCTCGCCGGCGACCAGGCGCGGCTGAGGCGATCATCCAGCTCCTCCAGCGGAGCGATCAGGTTGTCCCAGGTGTAGTTGCCGCGCGCAGACAGCAGTTGCGCGATGCGAGTGCGATTTTCCGCCAGCAGCGTATCGATGGCCGGCTCCACATGCTCAGGCAGGATGGAGGCGAAAGGCGGCAGGCCGGTGAGATTGAGCAGGGGATTGGACATGTGTCTTACCGTATTTTAAGAAACGATCAGTTGTTTTTCCGCAGGGCCGCGATGACAGGCGTGGTCTGCGGGCGCACACCGCGCCAGAGATAAAACGCCTCGGCGGCTTGTTCCACCAGCATGCCTAAGCCATCCAGTGATTTTTCCGCACCATGCTCGCTTGCCCAGCGCATGAAGATGGTGGGTTGTGTAGCGTACATCATGTCGTAACACCAGCCGCCGGGCGCCACCACGTCTTCCGGCAGCGGCGGCAGTTCCTGGTGCAGGCTGGCGGCGGTGGCGTTGATGACAAGGTCAAACGATTGCCCGGCAAGTGCGGGAAGGCCGCAGCCGGTGACAGTGTCCTTGCCGGAAAATTCGGCAGCCAGCTCCAGCGCCTTGTCCGGCGTGCGGTTGGCGATCACCAGTTGCGCGGGTCTTTCCGCGAGCAGCGGCCCCACCACGCCACGCGCGGCACCGCCCGCGCCGAGCAACAGCACGCGCCGCCGTGCAATGACACCGCCGTGGTTGTGCAGGATGTCGCGCACCAGTCCGACGCCGTCGGTGTTGTCGCCATGCCGCGTGCCGTCGGCTCTGAAGGTGAGAGTGTTCACGGCCCTGGCCTGTTGCGCGCGCAGGCTCACTTCATTGCACAGCGCGAAGGCTTCCTGCTTGAATGGCACCGTGATGTTGACGCCCTTGCCGCCTGCGGCCTGGAAATTGCCGAGCGCCTGCGCCAACCCGCCTGCGTCCACCTGAATCGCGTCATAGCTGATCTTGTGCTCACACTGACGCGCGAACGCCGCATGGATGAAGGGTGACTTGCTGTGGGAAACGGGATTTCCCATCACCGCATAGCGCTCTTCCCGCCGCTCAAAGTCAAATAACGATGACATGATGTTTAGTACCCTATAGCTTGCCCAGGCGGCGGTTGTAATTTTTACTACGGCATCTTCGGATATACTTTTGATTATAACAGCCGTTACGTGGAGAATTCATTGGCGCGCACATCAAATAAATCACCTGACATGGTCGCCGCGGTCGATCTCGGCTCCAACAGCTTTCATATGATTGTGGCGCGTGTGGTGCAGGGGCGGTTGCAGGTGCTGGACCGGCTGCGTGAGATGGTGCAGCTCGCCGCTGGCCTGAATAAAAAGGACGACATCACCGCGCGCGCTCAGCAGCGCGCGCTGGCCTGTCTCAGGCGCTTTGGCGAACGGCTGCGCGGCCTGCCGCCGGGCAGCATGCGTGTGGTCGGTACCAACACCTTGCGCCGGGCGCGCAATGCGGTGCAATTTCTCGCCGCGGCGCAGCGCGTGCTGGGCCATCCCATCGAGGTGATCGGCGGCCGGGAGGAGGCGCGGCTCATCTACCTCGGCGTGGCGCACAGTCTGACCGACAGCAAAGAGCGACGCCTGGTGGTGGATATCGGCGGCGGCAGCACCGAGTTGATCATCGGCCGGGGATTTGAGCCGTTGCACATGGAAAGTCTGGCCATGGGGTGTGTGCGCGGCAGCTTGCGTTCTTTCCCCAAGGGCGTGATCAGCCGCGCCAATTTCGAGCGGGCGCAGATCGCCGCCCAGCAGGAGTTGCAGCCGCTGGCGGCGCGTTACCGCGCCATCGGCTGGCGTGAATGCATCGGCGCCTCGGGCACCATCAACACCGTGCAGGACGTGGTCCGTGCCCAGGGCTGGAGTGAGCACGGCATTACGCTGGCCAGTCTGCACACACTGCGCAAGGCGCTGATCGCTGCGCGCAGTGTGCAACGGCTCAAGCTGGACGGGTTGCGCAGCGAGCGCGCCGGAGTGTTTCCGGGCGGTGTCGCCATCCTGATTGCGATCTTCGAAAGTCTGGGCATTACGCGCATGACGAATGCCGATGGCGCGCTGCGCGAGGGCGTGCTCCATGACATGCTGGGTCGTCTGCGCAGGCGCGAGGATGTGCGTGAGCGCGCCGTGCAGTGGCTTGCTCTGCGCACGCACGTTGATGCGGCGCAGGCGCTGCGCGTGGAGCGTATGGCCCTGCTATTGTTGAAGCAGGTGACGCAGGCCTGGCATCTGCATGACCTGGAGGATGAGCGCCTGCTGCGATGGGCTGCGCGTCTGCATGAGATGGGTCTTTCGATCAGCCACGGTCAGCACCACAAGCACGGCGCCTATCTCGCGGAACATACCGACATGGCTGGCTTTTCGCGCCGCGATCAGCAACTGCTGGCGGTGTTGGTGCTGGGCCAGCGTGGAAAAATTCCTGTGCAGGCGTTCGAGGTGCTGCCCGGCAGGCTGAAGCAGGCGGGGCTGCATCTGTGCGTGCTGCTGCGGCTGGCGGGGCTGCTGAACCGCAGCCGCAGCACACGGCCACCGCCGCGCCTTGCATGCGCCGCCGCAGGCAAGAGTCTGAAGATTACGCTGCCAAAATCCTGGGCCGCGCGCCAGCCGTTGACGCATGCTGATCTGGAGGAAGAGATCACCCACCTCAAGAGTGCCGGTATCAGGTTGAAGCTGGTCTAATTATGTAGGTTGGGTTAGCGGCTTTATCGCGTAACCCAACAAACCCAATCTTCAACGCAGGTTTTGGTTGGGTTACGGCGCAAAAAACGCGCCTAACCCAACCTACACGCTGTTGTTGAGATTCAGTCAGCGAGTGTTTCTAACAGAAACTGCTGAGCCGAGCGCGGTTTATGGCCGCCGGGCTTGATGCGCTTGTAGGTGCCGTCGCTGCGCAACTGCCAGGTCTGGCTGTTGTCGGCGAGATACGGCTGCAGGCCTTCGTTCAGGAGGCGCGCGGCGAGACGCTTGTCCTCGACCGGGAAGCAGGCCTCAACGCGGCGGAACAGGTTGCGCGTCATCCAGTCGGCGCTGGAGCAATACACGGCGGAGTTACCATCGTTGTGGAAATAAAATACGCGGCTGTGCTCAAGAAAACGGCCGACGACGGAGCGCACCTGGATGTTTTCGGAAACGCCCGGCACACCCGGCCGCAGACAGCAAACGCCGCGCACAATTAAATCAATTTTTACTCCGGCACGCGAGGCCTCATACAAGGCCTCAATCATCTGCGGTTCGGAAAGCGCATTCATCTTGGCGATGATGCGTGCGGGCTTGCCTTGTTTGGCATGCGCGGCCTCGCGTGCCACCAGTTCACGCAGGGTTTTGAAAAGCGTGAACGGCGATTGCAGCAGTTTTTTGAGCTTGATCGCGCGGCCCAGTCCGGTGAGTTGCTGAAACACCTTGTGCACATCGTCGCCGATATCCTTGTCGCAGGTAAACAGGCCGAAATCGGTGTAGGTGCGCGTGGTGCGTGCATGATAGTTGCCGGTGGCGAGATGCACATAGCGGCGCAGCCGTTTGCCTTCACGCCGCACCACCAGAATCATCTTGGCGTGGGTCTTGTACCCGACCACGCCGTAGACCACGTGCGCGCCGGCGTCCTGCAGGCGGTTGGCGGAGTTGATGTTGTCCGCTTCGTCGAAACGCGCGCGCAGCTCGACCACTACGGTGACCTCCTTGCCCGCGTGCGCCGCATCGACCAGCATATCCACCAGTGCCGATTCGGCGCCGGTGCGGTACAGCGTCTGCTTGATCGCAAGCACGTTCGGATCCGCCGCCGCCTGACGCACGAAGTCGATCACGGGCGCAAACGATTCAAACGGATGATGCAGCAGCACGTCGCCACGCCGCATCACCTCAAACACGTCAGTAGTGTGTGCCAGACGCCGCGGCAGGCCGGGGGTGAAGGCGGGATACTTCAGGTCAGGCCGGTCGACCAGATCGGGGATCATCATCAGGCGATGGAGATTCACCGGCCCGGCGACCTGATACAAGTCTTCCGCGCTCAGGTCGAACTGGCGCAACAGAAAATGCGCCATTTCGTGCGTACAGTTGTCGGCCACTTCCAGGCGCAGGGCATCACCATAGTGACGCATGGGTAGCTCGCCTTCCAGCGCGTGCAACAGGTCGTCGATCTCTTCTTCGTTGACAAACAGTTCGCTGTTGCGCGTGAGGCGAAACTGAAAACAGCCGGTGACCTTCATGCCGGGGAACAGGTCATTCACGTGCGCGTGAATGATGGAGGAGAGAAACACGAAGTCGTGTGGGCCTTTGGAGCAATCGCGCGGCAGATGAATCAGGCGCGGCAGCGAGCGCGGCGCCTGCACCACGGCGACGCCGCTATTGCGCCCGAAGGCGTCTTTGCCTTCCAGCGCCACAATAAAATTAAGGCTTTTGTTCAGTATGCGCGGGAACGGATGCGCCGGGTCGAGCCCCATCGGGCTCAGCACCGGCAGCAATTCTTCATTGAAGTAACGCCTCACCCAGACGGCCTGTTTGGCGCTCCAGTGCGTGCGCCGCACGAAACGGATGTTTTCTGCGGCCAGCTCCGGGATCAGCGCCTCATTCAAAATACGGTATTGCTCCGCGACCAGCGCGTGCGCTATGTCGCTGATGCGCTTGAGCGTGTCCTGCAGGTTGAGATTATCCGGCCCGGCCTGTACTGCACCCGCCTGCGCCTGCTGCTTCAGGCCGGAGACGCGGATTTCAAAAAATTCGTCGAGGTTGGTGCTGGAGATGCACAAGAAGCGCAGCCGCTCGAGCAGCGGAACGGTTTTGTCAGTCGCGAGCTCCAGCACGCGGCGGTCGAACTCGAGTTGCGAGAGTTCGCGGTTGATGTAGAGTTCGGGTTGCTTCAAGTCGATATCGCTCATGCCGTGAGGATATGAAACATATATGACGGGAGTGTTACACGGCAGGTCGGTGCAAGCGCGCAGCGCGGAACCGGCAAACGGGTGTCGGATCCGCTACGCTTGATCCGACCTACCCTGCTTTAACCACTCTGCCGCGCGTTTGGCGAAGTAGGTGAGTATCCCGTCAGCGCCTGCGCGCTTGATGCAGACGAGCGATTCCAGCACCACCGCCCTTTCGTCGAGCCAGCCGTTTTGCGCGGCGGCCATCAGCATCGCGTATTCACCGCTCACCTGATACACAAACGTCGGTGCACCGAACTCATCCTTCACGCGCCGCACGATGTCGAGATAGGGCAGGCCCGGTTTGATCATCACCATGTCCGCGCCTTCGGCGAGATCGAGCGCGACCTCGCGCAGCGCCTCGTCGCTGTTGGCCGGGTCCATTTGATAGGTGTATTTATTGCCCGCGCCAAGATTGGCCGCCGAGCCCACCGCATCGCGGAACGGGCCGTAAAAGCTGGAGGCGTATTTCGCGGCATAGGCAAGGATGCGCGTGTGAATATGGCCCTTGGATTCCAGGGCGCTGCGGATCGCGCCGATGCGCCCGTCCATCATGTCCGACGGCGCCACGACATCCGCGCCGGCCTCGGCATGTGACAGCGCCTGCTTCACCAGCGCCGCGACGGTTGCATCGTTCAGCACATAGCCGGTGGCATCTATCAGACCGTCCTGCCCGTGCGTGGTGAACGGGTCGAGCGCGACGTCGGTAATCACGCCGAGCTGCGGAAATTCCTTCTTTAGCGCACGCACCGCGCGCTGCGCGAGGCCGTCCGGGTTCCATGCCTCTTGCGCATCCAGCGATTTCTTCTCCGGCGGCGTAACCGGAAACAGCGCGACCGCAGGCACGCCGAGCTGCACCAGCGCCGCCGCTTCTTTCAGTAATTCATCCACACTCACGCGCTCAATGCCGGGCATCGAGGCCACCGCCTCGCGCTTGCCTTTGCCCTCGAGCACAAACATCGGGTAGATGAGGTCGTCCACGCTGAGCGTGGTCTCGCGCATCAAACGGCGGCTGAAATCGTCATGCCGCATGCGGCGCATGCGCGTGTGGGGAAAACGACCGCACTGCTGTTCCGGATTAGCCATCTCGCTCCTCGGCGTTCTACCAAATTCGTTTTACGCCATATTTTTGGAATACGGCATCTGCTGAAACAATAGCCAGTTTTTCTTCCTTTGCTTGTGCCGCCAGCAAGCGGTCAAATGGATCACGGTGGTGAAAAGGCATCGTCGCGACCCGCGCCACATGGCGAAAATCTATTTCAAGCTGACGAAATCCGTTGACCGAAAGCTGCTCCGGGATAAAACGCTCTATCCTGTTTGCCAGCTTGAGCTTGCCAAGACGAAGTTTGATCGCCATTTCCCAACAGCTCACCAGGCTCAGCAGGCACTCGTTGTCCGGATTCGCCACGGCTTGCCGTGCTTTTTTGGAGAGCGCGGGCGCATCCTCTACCCACCACAGAAAGGTGTGGGTATCGAGCAACAACCGCATCAGGTGTAGCCCTTAAAATCCTCCAGAGCGGCATCGAAATCAGATGCCACATGGAGCACCTGCCCCTTACCCGACCCCGGCTTGCGCGGCTGTGTTGGCGCCAGTGGAACCAGCTTGAGCAGGGGCTTGCTACCCTTGGCGATAATCACCTCTTTACCCAGCATGGCCTTCTGCACCAGCTCGGAAAAATGAGCCTTGGCTTCGGCGATGTTAAACTTTTCCATGGCGACTCTCCCTTACTAAGGAAACTCTGAATAATTCCATCCATGGAATTTTCAGAGACGAAAAACGAAAATGCGATTTTCGTTTTTCTTCATTTCTCAAACACTTGCGTGTTTGAGAAATGGCGGCACATCCGTGTGCCGCAGGGAAGCTCTGAATAAATCAGAGCTTCCCTAACATAGTCATAATATATGACCATGTAGCTACCGAGTCAAGAGTCGTAGTATGGATACTCCGGCTTGCCTCAGCGTGCGTATGGCGCACGCTACGCTGCTGACGCAGCGAGGAGGGTTGGGGGAGCAGGTGACGTTTTGCGTCACATTCTGCGCTAAACGTTGGGTGACGTGGAGAATGCTTGCCCCGAAAAGATCTCATTCAGGTGCTGCATGAAGCGGTGTACAAGAATATAAAATTATTAAAAAATAGTGAGTTGTTTTAAATAAAGTCCGGGATCAAGCCGGGTGGCACGAATGCTGCTGAGTAGTTGCCCGTCAAGCTTCGAGTCCGTAGTCACCTGCTACAAGACCGGGCTCGAGGTTGCTAAAAATTTAACCTACATTGAGGAGCACATTATGAAAAAGCTGCAACAAGGCTTTACCCTGATTGAATTGATGATCGTGGTCGCCATCATTGGTATTCTGGCGGCTGTGGCGATTCCAGCTTACCAAGATTACACGTTTAAGGCTAAATTCGCAGAAGTGGTTGCAGTGTCAAGCGCATACAAAACCGCTGTTGCTATCTGTGCACAAGAACTTGGTACCGTTACAGGCTGTGATATTGAGACAAATGGCATCCCCGCCACACAAGCAACAACTCATGTAGCGTCCATTGCTGTCGCAAATGGAACTATTACCGTAACGCCAACCTCCACCACTAATGCGGCATCCACTTTAATATTGATTCCTACTTTGGGTGTCGGCGCTACGACTTGGGCTAAAACCGGTAGCGGATGCTTGACCGCGCAAGGCTCTGCTCCAATTCTCTGTAAGCTGTAACCCATCACAACAAGCACTGTTGGGCTGAATACGAAACAAGCCCAATTACTCAAAGCCCCTCTCACGAGGGGCTTTTCTTTTTCCGCGGTGGTGAATTGTTTGTATAATGAAAGTCACTTAACATCCCATCAATATCCACATTATCCAATGTTGCGCTGGGGCGCCCATATCGAATGAAAGTCTTGCTCGTTATTTCCGCCTTGGGTAAAGACCGGCCCGGGCTGCTCAAGGAGTTGGCGCAGGCGCTGATGGAGTGCGGCTGCACCATCGCCGACAGCCGCATGACGGTGCTGGGGAGCGAGTTTGCCGCTGTGCTCATGATCACCGGCAACTGGAGTGCGATTGCCAAGGTGGAGGGCGGCTTGTCCGCGTTGCAGGAGCGGCTGGGGCTCACGATCAGCGCCCGCCGTACCGAGGTGCGCTCCACCGAGACTCCGCTGCTGCCTTACATCGCCGAGATCGTCACCGTGGACCGTCCCGGCATCATCTACCGCATGGCGGACTTTTTCACCGCGCGCAGTATCAACATCGAAGACCTCTACACCAGCGGCTATACCTCGGCGCATTCCGCCACGCCGATGTTTGCGCTCAACCTGACGGTCAACATCCCCGCCTCGGTGCACATTGCGGCGCTGCGCGATGAGTTCATGAATCTGTGCGAGGAGATGAATCTGGACGGGGTGCTGGAGCCGCTTAAGCGCTAGGGTTATATGAGGGTTGGGTGAGGGTCAGGCATTTCACCCCCACCCTGGCCCTCCCCCGTCAAGGGGGAGGGGATATGTTTTGTTGCTGCGTTGATAATGTACGAGGTGCAACATGAGCAAGGTGAGTGTCGGTAAGGCCGTGCCGGATTTCGAATTGCCCGCCACCGGCGGCAAGCGCATCGCGCTTTCCGGCCTGAAGGGAAAAAACGTCGTGTTGTATTTCTACCCCAAGGACAACACGCCGGGCTGCACGCTGGAGGGGCAGAATTTCCGCGATGCTGCGGCGCGCTTCGCCAGGCTGAATACCGTGGTTCTGGGCGTGTCGCGCGACAGCGTGAAGTCGCACGAGTCGTTCAAGGAGCAGGAGGGTTTCAGCTTCGATCTGCTGTCCGACGCGGACGAAAAGGTATGCACGCTGTTTGACGTCATGCAGCCCAAGATGATGTACGGCAGGGAAGTGGTGGGCATGCAGCGCAGCACCTTTCTCATCGACCAGAGCGGCGTGTTGCGCAAGGAGTGGCGCAAGGTGAAGGTGGAGGGGCACGTGGATGAGGTGGTGGAGGCGGTAAAGGCGCTGGGTGCATAATGACTTCTTCCCCCTTGATGGGGGAAGGCGGGGATGGGGGTGAAATGATGCCGGTTACCACACCCCCACCCTAACCCTCCCCCATAAAGGGGGAGGGAATTAGCGTTGCGAACTATAGGTTATATGACCAGAAAAGAAATCACCGGCAAGCGTTTGTTCGTGCTCGACACCAATGTGTTGATGCACGATCCCACCGCGATCTTCCGCTTTCAGGAGCACGACGTCTATCTGCCGATGATGGTGCTGGAGGAGCTGGACGCGGGGAAGAAGGGTCTGTCGGAAGTCGCGCGCAACGTGCGTCAGGTGAGCCGCTTTCTCGACGATCTGATGCGCAACGCGAGCAAGGACGAGATCGACCGCGGACTTGCGCTGCCGGCCTTCAGTCAGGCGGCCGGCGCCCACGGGCGTCTGTTTTTTCAGACCCGCCGCATGCCGCTCGAACTGCACGAGGCGCTGCCCGGCCATCGCCCGGACAACAACATCCTCGGCACGGTGATCGCGCTGCAACAGGAGCACCGCGACGTCACGGTGATTCTGGTCTCCAAGGACATCAACCTGCGCATCAAGGCAGCGGTGCTCGGGGTGTATGCCGAGGACTACTACAACGATCAGGTGCTGGACGATGTCAACCTGCTCTACAGCGGCGCCGGGGAACTGCCCGCGAATTTCTGGGACACGCACAGCAAGAACATGGCGTCGTGGCAGGAGAGCGGGCGCACGTTTTACAAGATCAGCGGCCCGGAGGTGGCGCACTGGTGTCCGAACCAGTTCTTGTTCAGCGCGGATGAGAGCGGCTTCGAGGCCATCGTGCGCGCGCTGGAGGGTGAGAGCGCGACGATCGAGCTGGTACGCGATTTCCGCACCGCGCGTCATGCGGTGTGGGGCGTGAACGCGCGCAATCGCGAACAGAATTACGCGCTCAATCTGCTGATGGACTCCGAGGTCGATTTTGTCACGCTGCTCGGCACCGCGGGCGCGGGCAAGACGCTGCTCACGCTCGCCGCGGGCCTGGAGCAGGTGCTGGATGAAAAGCGCTACAGCGAGATCATCATGACGCGCGTGACGGTGCCGGTGGGGGAAGACATCGGCTTCCTGCCGGGCACCGAGGAAGAGAAGATGACGCCGTGGATGGGCGCGCTGATGGACAATCTGGAGGTGCTCACCCAGTCCGATGTCGGCGGCGACTGGGGCCGCGCCGCCACCCACGACCTGCTGCGCAGCCGCATCAAGATACGCTCGCTCAATTTCATGCGCGGGTGCACCTTCCTCAACAAATTCATCATTCTAGACGAGGCGCAGAACCTCACCGCCAAGCAGATGAAGACGCTGATCACGCGCGCCGGGCCGGGCAGCAAGGTGGTGTGCCTTGGCAACGTGGCGCAGATCGACACGCCGTATCTCACCGAGACCACCTCGGGCCTGACCTATGTGGTGGACCGGTTCAAGGCCTGGCAGTACAGCGGGCATATCACGCTCATGCGCGGCGAGCGCTCACGGCTTGCAGACTACGCCTCCGAGGCGTTGTAGAATGGCCGCACACCCTGTCCGGAGATGATCGTATGAGGCGTGCACCACCCCTTGGCTGGCCGTTGCTGGTGACCGGTATCGCACTGGTATGGCTCGGATTGTATGTGGCGGACTCGCTCCTGCTGCTGCAATCGTCACTGCTGCACTTCGCCGAACACATGCAGATGATGTGGGATGACATGAGCTCGCTCCCGCGCACGCTGGTCGTGTTCGGTCTGCTCTGTGTGCTCGCCGCTCTAGTGATGTTTACGGATGCCTACCGCAGGCGCGCCAATCCGGGCGAGTGGTATTAAGTCAGCGTCCGGGGGGTCCGGACGCGGGGACTTGCGATATTCCTGCTTGATAGCTAAGTTTTTTCCCATGCAACATTTTCTCCTGAAAAATGTTGCACTTGGTTTTTGAGCGCGCCGTTTATTCTCTTAGCCGGGTGTCCGTGAAATGGGGGTAGGATCATTCTCCGGTAGTGGCTATTCCAGCGACAGAATGAATTTCTATTGCGCCGTCGTCAGCGGCATGATGGACAGGCGGTTGCCGCGCTGGAGCAGCGCAAGGCCGCGCAGTTCGGGATGCGCCTTGAGTTCGGCGAGGCTGATGAGGCGTTTGAATTTGCGCACGTAGCGCACATCCACGCGAAACCAGCGCGGGTTATCGGGCGTGCTCTTCGGATCATGGTGTTTTCCGCGCGGATCGAACGCACTGGCATCGGGATAACCCGCCCGGACAATTTTCATCATGCCCGCGATGCCGGGCACGGCGCAGTTGGAATGGTAGAAAAACGCCTGATCGCCCACCTGCATGTCATCACGCATCATATTGCGCGCCTGATAATTGCGCACACCGTCCCACGGCTCGGTCTGCGCCGGGCGCTGTTTGAGGTCGTCGATGCCGAACGCATCGGGCTCGGATTTCATCAGCCAGTAGTTCATATTCCTCGCCACTATACTATCCATACATAGCGCCACAAATCTACTGCGCGTCTTTGATGCCGGTGCGTGCGGTGCTCGGAATCCGGGGCCGCGTAGCGGCAGACTGACTTGTACACTCCGGTTCCTGCGCTCCACCGCCCCCGCCTGAAAGCCGCTCGCTACGATTTCTGACGCTATGTATAAAGCCGGTTTTGTGACTGCCCCATGATTCCTATACACTTAGCGCCATGAATCGTTCTGCCCAATCCGCCCGGCGGCGCATGGATGACGTGATACTCCAGCGCATGGCGCGGGCCGTGATCGACACCGAGGCCAAGGCGGTGGCTGCACTCGCCGCGCGCGTCGATGCGAACTTCGTGCGTGCCTGCCAGTACATGCTGGACTGCGAGGGGCGCATCGTGGTGATCGGCATGGGCAAGTCCGGCCACATCGGCGGCAAGATTGCGGCGACGCTGGCCAGCACCGGCAGCCCGGCGTTTTTTGTACATCCCGGCGAGGCGAGCCACGGTGATCTCGGCATGATCACCGCGAAGGACGTGGTGCTCGCGCTCTCCAACTCCGGCGAGACCGACGAAATTCTCACCATTGTGCCGCTCATCAAGCGCCTCGGTGTGCCGCTCATCGCGCTCACCGGCAACCCGGCCTCCACGCTCGGCCGCATGGCCAGCGTGCACATCGACGTGAGCGTGGCGCAGGAGGCCTGTCCGCTCGGGCTCGCACCTACCGCGAGCACTACCGCGGCGCTGGTGATGGGCGATGCGCTGGCGGTTTCGCTGCTGGAGGCGCGCGGATTCACCGCCGAGGATTTCGCGCGCTCGCATCCCGCCGGGCGTCTGGGGCGGCGCCTGTTGCTGTTGATCGCCGATATCATGCACAGCGGCGAGCGCATCCCGAAGGTGACGCAGCAGGCGTCGCTCAGTGACGCGCTGCTGGAGATGACGCGCAAAGGGCTGGGCATGACCGCTGTCGTGGACGCCGATGACCGCCTGCTCGGCATTTTCACCGACGGCGACCTGCGCCGCGCGCTCGACCATGCGATCGATGTGCACACGACACCGATCACCCAGGTGATGACGCGCGGCGGCAAGACCGCGCGCGCCGGGATGCTCGCCGCCGAGGCGCTGCAACTCATGCAGAAGCACAAGATCAACGCGCTGCCCGTGGTCGATGAAAAAGGCGCGCTGGTCGGCGCGTTCAACATGCACGATCTGTTGCGTGCAGGTGTGATATGACTACAGTAGCGAGTGGCGAGTGGCGAGTGGCGAGCAAAAGCTACCCGGCTACACACTCTAAATAAGTATTCATTTCCTCGCTACTCGCCACTCGCTACTGTATTTATGAAAGACATCCTCGCCAAGGCCGCGCAGATCAAACTCGTCGTGTTCGATGTGGACGGCGTGCTCACCGACGGCAGCCTCTATCTCGGCGACGACGGCCAGGAATACAAGGCCTTCCACTCGCGCGACGGGCATGGCATGAAGATGCTGAAGCGCACCGGCGTGCATATCGCGGTGATTACCGGGCGCACCTCGCAGGTGGTGGCGCACCGCATGGCCAACGTGGGCGTGGAGCACGTGTATCAGGGCCATACGGACAAGCTGCCGGCGTTCGAGACGCTGCTCGCCAAGCTTGGCGTAGAGGCGCAGCAAACGGCATTTGTAGGCGATGACGTGGTGGATCTGCCGGCGATGCGCCGGGCCGGTCTCGCCATCGCGGTGCAGGACGCGCATCCGCTGGTCAAGGCGCATGCGCACTGGCAAACGCCGAGCCCGGGCGGGCGCGGCGCGGCGCGTGATGTGTGCGAGCTCATCATGGAGGCGCAGGGGCATCTCGATGCGGAATTGCAGCGTTACTTAGAAGGAGCGAAGTAAGCGGATATCGCTTACTTTGCTCCTTCTAAGTAAAATCTCAATCCTTACTCTACCCCCACCCTGTCCCGCCCCCTAAACAAGGGGCGGGGACGTAACGGAGATGTTACTGTACCCATGAACTCCTCGGCACCTCTGATGCGCCGCCCGGCCAGATTTCGGCTCAGGCTTCCGGAGCGGCGCACGCTGGTATTGATAGCGTTGCTCGGCCTGCTGGCGCTGTTGAGCCAGTGGCTGCTTAACCTCAATGAGGCCGGGCGGCGCGCTCCCGAGAGCAAGCCGCGTCACGAGCCGGACTACACGATGGATAATTTTGTTATCACCGCCATGGATAGCGCAGGCAAGCCTGCCCATCGGCTCCAGGCCCCGCACATGGTGCACTATGCGGACGACGGCAGCACCGAGTTCACTCGGCCTGATATTACCCTGTATCAGGAGGACGCGGCGCCGTGGGAGGTGCATGCCGAACGCGGCTGGATGTCGCAAGACCACACGCGCATCCTGCTGCAGGACGAGGTGCTGATCGAAAATCCGGCGGCGCCGGCACGCGAGGTGTGGCACCTCAAGACGCGCGATCTGACGCTATTACCAGATAAGGATTACGCCGAGACCGCGCAACCGGTGACGATCACCGGGCGCACCAGTGAAACCCGCGGGGTGGGGATGCAGGTGTTCATCAAGGAAGGCCGGTTGAAATTGTTGTCCAAGGTGCGAGGCAGGTATGAAGCGAAAAAGCGTTAGTAAACTCCTGTTGCTGTTCAGTTTCGGATTGGCTGATGGCGCGTATGCGCTCTCCAGCGACAAGGAGCAGCCGCTCAACATCGACGCCGATACGGTCGAGATCGACGACAAGGCCGGGGTGAGTGTTTACAAGGGCAACGTCACCGCCACCCAGGGCACCCTGGTGCTCGATGCCGACATCGTCACGATCTACAGCCCGCAGCGCGAACTCGACAAGGTGATTGCCGAGGGCAATCCGGCGCGTTACAAACAGCGCCCGGACAACAAGGACGAGGATGTGCGCGCCAAGGCGCAGCGCATGGAATATTACGCCGACAAGGGGAAGCTCATCCTGCTGGAGGGCGGGCATCTGTGGCAGGGGCAGGACGAATTCAGCGGCAACCGCATCGAGTACGACACGCGGCGCGACGTGGTGAATGCCAGCATGTCGAGCAGCGGCAAGGAACGCGTCCGCATTGTGATCCAGCCACGTAAGAAAGACCCCGCCGCTCCGGCTCCGGTGCCGGGCAAGCCTTGAAGTGAGCCTGCTTTCAGCCCGGCATCTGGCCAAGCGCTACAAGTCGCGCAGTGTGGTCAACGATGTCACGCTCGAGGTGCGGAGTGGCGAGGTGGTGGGTCTGCTCGGCCCGAACGGCGCCGGTAAGACCACCTGCTTTTACATGATCGTCGGCCTCGTCCCCTGCGGCGGCGGCCGGATCATGCTCGATGAATACGACCTCACCCATTACCCCATGCATGCGCGCGCGCGCCTGGGGGTGGGTTATCTGCCGCAGGAGGCCTCCGTGTTCCGCAAGCTGACGGTGGGCGACAATATTTTGGCGATTCTGCAGACCCGCCCCGATCTCGACCCGGACGAGCAGGAGCAGACGAAGGAAGACCTGTTGCGTGAATTTCACATCACGCATCTGCGCGATAGTCTGGGTCTAAGCCTCTCCGGGGGCGAGCGGCGGAGGGTGGAAATCGCACGTGCGCTGGCCACCGATCCCAGCTTCATCCTGCTGGATGAGCCCTTTGCCGGTGTCGATCCGCTCTCGGTGCTCGACATCCAATCCATTATCAAACACTTGTGCGAACGCGGGATCGGTATCCTGATTACCGATCACAAGGTACGCGAGACCCTCGGCATCTGCGCGCGCGCCTACATCATGAATGAGGGCCGGGTGATTGCAGAAGGCACGCCGGAGGCCGTGCTCAATAATCCCCATGTCAAGGAGGTTTATCTGGGCGAAGATTTCCGGCTTTAATTCGGTTATGATAAATTCTGGCATGAGATTTGCCGTGACCCTGGTGGAACCTTTAGTAACTCCGCAATCAAGGGCACGGGAAGCAGACTATGAAACAATCGATTCAACTCCGCCTTGGGCAACACCTCACCATGACACCGCAGTTGCAGCAGGCGATACGTCTGCTGCAACTCTCCACGCTTGAGCTGCACTGTGAAATCCAGCAGGCGCTGGACTCCAACCTGATGCTGGAACTGGATGAGGAGGAGGGCGGCGGCGGTCTGGCCGGCGCGTCACTGTCGCTGTATGAGGCTCCTGTGCCGGAGCGTACCCAGATGAGCGATGGGGTGAGCGACGGGGCGGGCGATGCCGCGAGCGAGTTTGAGGGCAACGCGCCGGACGTCGAGACGATTGACGAGGTGGCGGACACGGGTTGGGAAGACTCCCATGAAGCGGGTGAGGCCTATCCGCAGACACGCGATCACGACGGGCGCGACTATGAAGCCCAGGACAGCGTCGTGGAAACCCTGCGTGATCACCTGGTGTGGCAGATGCGCCTGACCCCCTTTTCCGAGGCGGACATGATGATCGCGGCCAGCATCATCGATTCCGTCGGCGATGACGGTTATCTCACGAGCTCCCTGGAAGACATTCAGGCCGGCCTGCGCGGTGCGCTCGTCGAAGAGGACGCGGCCATGGACGCCATCGAGGCGGTGCTGCACCGCGTGCAGCATTTTGATCCGGTCGGTGTGGCGTCGCGCGATCTGCGCGAATGCCTGCTGGTCCAGCTCCAGCAATGTGCACCCGCTACGCCGCTGCTGGCGGCCGCCCGGCAGCTGGTCAGCGACCATCTGCCGTTGCTGGCCAGCCGTGACTACGTGCAGTTGCGCCGCCGTCTGGGTCTTGGTGAGGATGATCTGCGCACGGTGATTGATCTCGTGCAGGGCCTCAATCCACGCCCCGGCGAACAGGTGACCGAAAGCCACGCCGAATACGTTCTGCCCGATGTATATGTGAAAAAGCACAAGGGCACCTGGCAGGTGCTGCTCAACCCGGGTGTGTCCCCGCGTGTGCGTATCAATAACCAGTACGCGGGTCTGATCCGCCGCGCCGACAGCAGCACGGATAACGCCACCCTGAAAAATCACCTGCAGGAGGCGCGCTGGTTTATCAAGAGCCTGCAAAGCCGCAATGAGACCCTGCTCAAGGTCGCCAACTGTATTGTGGAGCGGCAGCAGGCGTTCCTGGAGCATGGCGAGGAGGCCATGCGGCCGCTGGTGCTGCACGACGTCAGCGAGGCGCTCGGCATGCATGAATCGACCATCTCGCGCGTCACGCGGCAAAAGTTCATGCACACCCCGCGCGGTATCTTCGAACTCAAGTATTTTTTCTCCAGCCATGTGGGCACCGACAGCGGCGGCGAGTGCTCGGCCACCGCGATCCGCGCCTTCATCAAGAAGCTGGTGGCGGCGGAACACACCACCCAGCCCCTGAGCGACAGCAAGATCGCCGGCATCCTGGTCAAACAGGGTATTAACGTCGCACGGCGAACTGTGGCAAAATACCGGGAAACCTTGGCCATTCCCCCGTCCAACGAACGCAGACGGATGGCCTAGGCTGTGTATCCATAAGGAGCCCGATTCATGCACATCAGTCTCAGCGGTCACCATGTCGAAATCACCCCCGCCCTGCGCAGCTACCTCACGGGCAAGCTCGAACGCGTACAGCGCCACTTCGACCAGGTCACCGAGATGAAGGTGATCCTCTCCGTCGCAAAGCTGCGCCAGAAGGCCGAGGCCACCCTCAATATCAACGGCTCGAGTCTGCATGCGGATGCCGAAGACGAAGACATGTACGCGGCGATCGACGCGCTCGCCGACAAGCTCGACCGCCAGATCAAAAAGCACAAGGAAAAAATCACCGATCATCATCGCTCCGAAGGCGCGCTGAAAAACCAGAAACACGATTAGGACGCCACGCACTTCACCCCACGCGTTGCAGTTTACTCATGAGTTCATTATCAAGGCGACACTCTCCGACACGTTCCCGCCCCTTGTTCAGGGGGCGGGACAGGGTGGGGGTAAGTGAAACGGGGTGCTTACTCAGGAGTTATTCAGTCAGCTGTGTAGTCTGTGTCGTGGCTCCTGAGTAAGTCCGGCAGTAGCATGCAGATTACCGATCTTCTCGCCCCGCAACGCATCGCCTGCCACGCCCGCAGCGCAAGCAAGAAGCGCACGTTCGAATTGCTGAGCGAGCTGCTGGCAGGCGCGCAGCCGGGGCCTGATGCGCACGAAATCTTCGACAGCCTGGCGGCGCGTGAGCGCCTCGGCGGCACCGGTCTCGGCCACGGTGTCGCGCTGCCGCACGGGCGCCTGAAGGGGGCACAGCGGCCGATGGGCGCCTTTGTGCAGCTCGCCGACGGTGTCGATTTCGATGCCCTCGACAAACAGCCGGCCGACCTCCTGTTCGCGCTTCTGGTGCCGGAACACTGCACCGAGGAGCACTTGCAGATACTCGCCCTGCTGGCGCAGATGTTCAGCGACAAGAATCTGCGCGCGGAGTTGCGCGCTGCCGATTCCAGTGAGGCCCTGTACGAACTTCTGAGCCACTGGCGGCCTGCCGCCTGAGGTGGTCCCATGTCCCGCACTGCCGACATGACGCTGCACGGCGTGTTCATGGAGATACTGGACCTCGGCGTGCTGGTGTGCGGTGCGAGCGGTGCGGGTAAGGGCGAGCTTGCGCTCGAACTCGTCACGCGCGGACACCGTCTCATCGCCGATGACGCGCCGGAATTCCACGCGGGTACGGATACAGCGCCGCAAGGCACATGCCCGCCGCTGCTGCAGGATATGCTCGAGGTGCGCGGCCTCGGCGTGCTGAATATCCGCGCCCTGTTCGGAGCTGCCGCCATCGCACCCCGCGCCGTGCTCGCGCTCAGGATACACCTGCAACGCAGCATCGCAGACACGTCACGTACCCTCACACCGGACTATCGCACCTGCACGGTGCTGGGCCGCGCCATTCCCGCAGTAACACTGTCGCTCATACCCGGCCGCAACACGGCCCTGCTCGTCGAAACCCTGGTGCGTGATTTCAAGCTGCGCCGCAGCGGTTATGACGCGGCACAGGATTTTGTCCGGCGGCAACGCGACCTCATGCAGCGTCAGGCATGAAACTCGTCATCGTCACCGGGCTCTCCGGCTCCGGCAAGAGCACCGCGCTGCAGGCGCTGGAAGACCTGGGCTACTACTGCATCGACAACCTGCCGGTGGGCCTGCTGCCCGCCTTTGCCGCCGGGCTTGCGAAAGGGGTGCAGCAGGGCTACGAGAATGCAGCGGTCGGCATCGACGCGCGCACGCTCACCGACGATCTGCACCATGTGCCGCAACTGCTGGACGAGATCAAGCACGGCGGATTGGCGTGCGAGATGATATTTCTCGACGCCGGCGACAAGACGCTGCTCAAGCGTTTCAGCGAGACGCGGCGCAAGCATCCGCTGTCGCGCCTCGGCATGCCGCTGGCCGAGGCCATTGCCTATGAGCGCAGGCTGCTGGCGCCGATGTTCGCGCGTGCCGACACTCACCTCGACACCAGCGAGACCAACGTGCATCAGCTGCGCGAGCTGGTGTGCGGGCGCATGGAAACAAAGGGCCGCAGCGCGATGTCGATCCTGTTTCAGTCGTTTGCCTACAAGCGAGGCATTCCGGCGGACGCCGACTTCGTGTTTGATCTGCGCTGCCTGCCCAATCCGCACTGGCAGGAGGCGTTGCGTCCGCAGAACGGACTCGATGCCCCGGTGGCGGCCTATCTCGCGGCCCAGCCGCCGGTCAACCAGATGTGCGGGGAGATCACGGCGTTTCTCGAACACTGGGTGCCCGCGTTCGAGGCGGAGAACCGCAGCTACATGACGGTGGCGCTGGGCTGCACCGGCGGGCAGCACCGTTCGGTATATTTCGCGCAGCGCCTGGCCGATCATTTCCATAAAATACGCGATAATGTACTGGTGCGACATCGAGACCTCACATGACCATTGGCCTGTTGATTATTACTCACAACCATATCGGTGACGATTTGATCGCCACCGCCACCACCATGCTGGGTCTGTGCCCACTCGCTACCGAGGTTTTATCGGTGACGCAGAATGCAGACCCGGAGACGACACTGCGCAAGGCACGTCAGTCGGTCGCGGCGCTTGATCAGGGTAACGGCGTGCTGGTGCTGACGGACATCTACGGCTCCACGCCGAGCAATATCGCCTGTCACCTGATTGACAGCGGGCGCGTGCAGGTGATTGCGGGGGTCAATCTGCCGATGCTGATCCGCATCCTGAATTATCCGCAGCTCGGCCTCGCCGAACTCGTGGACAAGGCCATCTCCGGCGGCAAGGACGGTGTGTTGTGCTGCAACCCCATCTGCGCAGTCTGACCATGCAGCGTCGTGAGGTCGTCATCTGTAACAAGCTCGGTCTGCATGCACGCGCAGCGGCGAAGTTCGTCACCCTGGCGGCGCAATTCGAGAGCGACATCCGGCTTGCGCGCGGCGCACGGGAAGTCAACGGCAAGAGCATCATGGGCGTGATGATGCTTGCCGCCACGCAGGGCACCGCACTGCACATCATTGCCGCTGGCGCAGACGAGGCGTCCGCGCTGGATCGCCTGGAACAACTGGTCGGCGAGCGC
This sequence comes from Pseudomonadota bacterium, assembly GCA_027624315.1. Classification (GTDB taxonomy): domain Bacteria; phylum Pseudomonadota; class Gammaproteobacteria; order SURF-13; family SURF-13; genus JAQBXX01. The sequence goes on along the minus strand of JAQBXX010000001.1, from coordinate 57,134 downwards.
TTCGGGGAGGCCGAGTAAAGCGTTTGACGTAATAAGCACGGCTGCATCGTTTTAAACGATTGCCTCGCATGCGTGGGCCGCTTACCATGACACGGATGCGGATATAATTTTCAACAGGGTGGGGCACATGATTACCACATTTGTACTGCGTGATGGCTGTCTGGAGCAGCAGCAGATCAGCAGTATGGATGAACTGGAGCAGCAGGCGCTGTGGATCGACCTCATCCAGCCCACTGAAGAAGAGCTTGCCTGGGTCAAGCAGGTTTACAGTCAGGCGCTGCCGACGCCTGACGAGGTGGTCGAGATCGAGGCCAGCGCGCGTTTTTACCAGGACGAAGACGGCCTCCACATCCATTCCTATTTTCTGCACGATTATGAAGACCGCGCACGCAACATCACGGTGGCCTTCACCCTGAACCAGGGGCGTTTGTTCATGCTGCACGACGAAGACCTGCTCACCTTCCGCGTCTACCGCATGCGCGCGCGGCGCCAGGCCGGGCTCGCCGATGACGCCATGACCATCATGCTCAATCTGTTCGAGATCAAGGTCGAACGCCTGGCGGACACGCTGGAGCGGTTGCAGGCCGATCTTGAGGTATTGAGCCAGACCGTATTCAGCACTGCGGAGAAGGACATGGGCGTGGTACTCACGCGCATTGCCGCGAGCGAGGACATGAACGGTACCGCGCGTCTCAGCATGATGGACAAGCAGCGCACCCTGTCGTATCTGTTGCGGCGCGGCGATTTCAGCGCGGTGCAAACGCAGCAGCTGCGCGAAATTCTCAAGGACATCGAGTCGCTCATCGCCCACTCCGCGTTTCTGTATGAAAAGGTGAACCTGCTGATGGATGCCGGCATGGGCATGATCAACATCGAGCAGAACAAGATCATCAAGATATTTTCGATCGCGTCGGTGGTGTTTCTGCCGCCGACGCTGGTGGCGAGCATCTACGGCATGAATTTCACATATATGCCGGAGTTAGGCTGGGAGTGGGGCTATGCGCTGGCCATCGTGCTGATGGTCATATTTGGCGTGGCACCCTATTAGTATTTCAAACGCAAAGGCTGGCTGTAGAGGACGCCATGAGCGACGCTGCCCTGATTCGCGTTGAGCACGTATCGCGCTACTACGGCGCACTGTGCGCGTTGCGCGACGTGAGTTTCGAGGTGCGGCGAGGCGAGGTGCTGGGCTTTCTCGGCCCCAACGGCGCGGGCAAGTCCACCACCATGCAGATCATCAGCGGCAACCTTGCGCCCACGCGCGGGCGGGTGTGGATCAACGGTATCGACATACTGGACGAACCCAAGCGCGCCAAGACACATATCGGTTTTCTCCCCGAACAGCCGCCGCTGTACCGTGAACTCACGGTGGACGAATATCTGCGTTATTGCGCGCGCCTGCACCGTATCCCGCGTGCGCGCGAAAACAGTGCGCTCGATATCGCCAGGCAACGCTGCGGGCTCACCGGCGTGGGCAGCCGTCTTATCGGCAATCTGTCCAAGGGCTACCGCCAGCGCGTCGGGATTGCACAGGCCATAGTGCACATGCCCGCCGTGGTGATACTTGACGAGCCGACGGCGGGCCTCGACCCGATCCAGATACACGAAATGCGCGCCCTGATCCGCGAGCTGGCCGCCGAGCACAGCGTGATTCTTTCCACGCACATCCTGCCCGAGGTGCAGGCGATCTGCGATCAGGTGCAGATCATCCATCGCGGTGAACTGGTGTTGAAGGACAGCATCGAAGGGCTGACGCGACGCATGCAGGGCGCCAGTCTGCGCGTGGGGCTACGCTACCCACCCGCGTTGTCCGCGCTGGAGGCCATTGCCGGTGTGCACGGCGTCGAGGTGCTTGAGGACGGCGCCTTTCGTTTGTATTGCACCGGACCTGAGATGGCCGACACAGTGGTCAGGCATGCCGCAGAGCAGGGCTGGGGGCTGTACGAGTTAAGTCCGGAGCGGCTGTCGCTGGAACAGATTTTCATGGAGTTGACCCGCAGCGAACCGGTGGCCGCATAATGTTGATATTCACTATTGCTGCACGTGAACTGAAGAGCCTGTTTCTGTCGCCGCTCGCGTGGACGATACTCGCTGTGGTGCAGATCATCATCGCCTACATGTTTCTCATCCAGCTCGACACCTTTGTGCAGTTGCAACCGCAACTCGCCGCGCGCGAGGGCGCGCCGGGGCTGACCGATATTGTGGTCGCGCCGCTGTTCGGCAATGTCGCCATCGTGTTGCTGCTGGTGGCGCCGATGCTTACCATGCGGCTGATCAGCGAAGAGCGGCGCGCGCAAAGCCTCACACTGTTGTTCAGCGCGCCGCTGTCGATGACCGAAATCATCCTCGGCAAATATCTGGGCGTGCTGGCGTTTTTCTTCATCATGCTCGCGCTCATTGCGTTGATGCCGCTGACATTGCTGCTGGGCGGCGGCACGCTGGATGCCGGGAAATTCGGCGCCGGGCTGATGGGGCTAGCGCTCATGATTGCAAGCTTCGCTGCGCTGGGTTTGTTCATGTCTGCGCTCACCAGTTATCCGGGCGTGGCGGCGGTGAGCACCTTCGGCGTACTGCTGTTGCTGTGGATCATCGACTGGGCGGGCGACAAGGGCACCGAAGCGAGCGGGCTGTTCGCCTATCTCTCGCTGGTGCGCCATTACGAGTCGATGCTCAAGGGCGTGTTCAACAGCGCCGATGTGGTGTATTACCTGCTGTTCATTGTTACTTTTCTGGTGCTCGCCATCCGGCGCCTCGACGCCGACCGGCTGCAACACTGATCCCCGGCGCTTATGCAAGTCACTCCAAAATCGCGTCTCCAGGTCAGGCTGCAAAATATCGCCTTCGTCGTGCTGTTCATCGGGGTGATGGGCCTGCTCGCGTGGCTCAGCACGCGTTATGTCTATCAGGCGGACTGGACCGCGGGCGCGCGCAACACGCTGTCGGCGCCGAGCCAGGCGCTGCTCAAGGAATTGGGTGCGGTGCAGATCACGGCGTATGCGCGCGAAGACACTGCTTTGCGCAAACGCATCGGTGAGCTCGTCGCGCGCTATCAGCGCTACAAGCCCGACCTGAAACTCGCCTTCGTCAACCCCGACAGCGCGCCCGAAAAGGTGCGCGCGCTGGGTGTCACCGTGGACGGCGAGCTCGTGATCGAGCACGGCGGGCGTGTGGAGCGTCTGCGCGAATTGTCCGAGCAGGCGCTGACCAATGCGCTCGCGCGCGTGGCGCGCAGAGGTGAGCGCAGTATTGTGTTTCTCTCCGGCCACGGCGAGCGCGATCCGCACGGCGAGGCCAATCACGACCTTGGCCTGTGGGCGCGGCAACTGGAGATCAAGGGCCTCAGGGCGCACGCGCTCAATCTCGGCGCCAATCCGCAGATACCCGACGCTACCAGCGTGCTGGTGATCGCCGCGCCGCAGACCGATCTGTTGCCGGGCGAAGTGCGGCTGATCCAGGACTACGTCAAGGGCGGCGGCAATCTGCTCTGGCTCACCGACCCGGAGCCGTTGCATGGGCTTAAGCCGCTGGCCGAGCAGTTGGGGGTGGAGTTTGTGCCCGGTGTCATCGTCGATCCCGCCGCCCAGTTGCTCGGCGTCAGCCGTCCCGAATTTGCCCTGGTGGCGGAGTACGGCCCGCATCCGGTCACGCGCGGCTTCCGCAGTATCACGCTATATCCGCGCGCACAGGGCATGGAGTTGAGCGCGGCTGATAACAGCACCGGCGACAGTGCCAGTGGCTGGCGCGGCACGGCGATTCTGGTGACGGGTGCGGCCAGTTGGGCCGAGACCGGCACATTAAGCGGCGCCATCAGCTTCGATTCCGGTAAAGGTGACAAGCGTGGCCCGCTCAACCTCGGCATCGCGTTCGTACGCGACGCCGCAGAGACGAACCCCGGCGCGCAGCAGGAGCAGCGCATTGTGATTACCGGAGACGGCGATTTCCTCTCCAACACCTACCTCGGCAACGGCGGCAATCTCGACCTCGGCCTCAACATCATCAACTGGCTCGCGCACGACGACAGCCTGATCTCCATTCCGGCCAAGACCGCGCCCGACACCGCGCTGCACCTGTCACGCACCGCCTCGCTGCTGATCGGACTGGGTCTGTTGTTTGTCGTGCCGCTCATGTTGCTGGCGAGCGGGTTGCTGATCTGGCTGCAGCGGCGCAAACGCTAGCCGTGACCACACGCAACTGGCTCAATCTGGCATTACTCGGCGGTGTGGCGCTGCTGGTGCTGGTGGTCATCTATCTGCCCGGCCTCAACAATGCGCCGCCGTTGCCCAAACTCACCACGCTCGTGCCGGCGAGCATTACGCATCTGCGCATCGAACGCGACGGCGCCGCGCCAATCATGCTGGAAAAACAGGCGCAGGACTGGATCATGACGGCGCCGGTGCGTATGCCCGCCAATACCTTCCGCGTCGAGACCGTGTTGCAGGTGGCGCAGGCGGAGAGCCACGCGCGCCTGGACGCCGCCACGGTGCGGCTGGCCGAATTCAAGCTCGATAAGCCGCGCGCGCGGCTGTGGCTCGGCACTACCGAGCTCGCCTTCGGCGCTACCGAGCCGCTCAATGGACGCCGTTACGTGCGCGTCGGTGACAGCGTGCACCTCATCAGCGACACCGTGTATTTCGACCTGATTGGCGAGTTCACCGCATTTGCCGATAGCGCGCTGCTCGCGCCGGGGAGCCGCCTCACGCAGATCGATCTGCCCGCCCTGCGCCTGGTGCGGGTGGGCGAGGGCGGCTGGATGCAGGCACCGAACCGCGCGCAGGTGCCGCCGGAGACTGGGGTGTCGATGGATAGGGTCAATGCGCTGCTCGATGCCTGGCGCCGTGCACGCGCGATCCAGGTACGCCCCTATGTCACACCTGCGAGCGCTGGCGCGGAGCCGGAGAATATGATCTTTGTTCATCTGGAGGGCGCAGAGCAGCCGCTGCGTTTCGATATCGTGAGCCGCGCGCCGGGCCTGGTGCTGGCGCGGGCCGACCTTGGCGTGCAGTACCATTTTCCGGCGGCGGCCAGCGGGCAACTGTTCAGTCTCAGCGCACACGCCGTACCCTGATCATGCCCGAATTGCCGGAGGTGGAAACCACACGGCGCGGCATTGCGCGTCATAGTGTGGGGAAAACGGTCGCCCGTGTGGTGGTGCGCGATGCGCGTCTGCGCTGGCCGGTGCCGCGTGCGCTGGCGCGCCGGTTGCCGGGGCACGCGATTGAAGCCGCAGAACGGCGCGGCAAGTACCTGCTGCTGCGTAGCCGCGTGGGTACCGTCATTCTGCACCTCGGCATGTCGGGCCGCCTGCACATACTGCCCGCATCCACCCCCGCGGAAAAACACGACCACCTCGATATTGTGTTCACCGATCACACCTGTCTGCGGCTGCGTGATCCGCGCCGCTTCGGCGCGGCATTATGGACCGAGGCCGATCCCCTCACGCATCCATTGCTGAGCGCGCTCGGCCCGGAGCCCCTGGGCGATGATTTCAGCGGCGCTTATCTTTATCGCCGTGCACGTGGCCGGCGCACGGCGATAAAGCTGTTCATCATGGACAGCCGTATGGTGGTCGGGGTCGGTAATATCTACGCCAGTGAGGCCCTGTTTGCTGCGGGCATTCATCCGCAGCGCGCCGCAGGCCGCCTCTCACGGCAACGCTGCGAGCTTCTGGTGCAGTCCATTCGGGAGGTGTTGCGCAAGGCGATTGTACAGGGGGGTACGACGCTGCGCGATTTTCGCAGTAGCGATGGAACGCCCGGTTATTTCCAGCAGCAGCTAGCCGTGTACGGGCGCGATGGCCTGCCGTGTCAGGCCTGCGGGCACCCCGTGCGGCAACTCAGGCAGGGGCAGCGTGCAACGTATTATTGCGTGCGGTGTCAGCGCTGAACACGCAGCACACCCTGCACTCTACGGAGCATCAAGTGGGAGGTCAATTTAATTTCGTACCGCGCGGTATAAAACCGCGCGGGCGACCAAAGGGGGGAGTTGCACTTCTCCCCTTTGGAAACCCCATTGTCAAGGAGCCCGCGCCAAGAGCGCGGGGAATAAATTTATTATTGTTTTAAGCGACTGACGTCAGGCTTCAGGCCTTGATAACTACCTTGGTGGCCTGCATCCCTTTGGGGCCACGCGTGGCTTCGAATTCCACCGCCTGACCTTCGGCCAGGGACTTGAATCCGTCGCCTTGCACCGTGGAGTAGTGTACGAAGATGTCGTCGCCGCCGTCGGTGGGGGAGATGAATCCAAAGCCCTTGGAATCGTTAAACCATTTTACAGTACCATTTTTCATAAATGACTATCTCTTACTCATAAATATAGGGCGGAAAACACCGCCGGATTAAATTCCTGAGGCTGCAAAAAAACTGTAGTCTCAGGCACTTGTGCATGCCATGAAAGGACACACTGCGACAGATAGTAGCGAACGCCGCGCGCAAACGCAAGCCTCGGAAAGATGCGGCAGCGGGATGCTTTTTCAGGCGCGATCAAAGGGGAAGGCGAGGGTCTCACTGATGGTGCCGGCGCCGGCGGCGAGCATTAGTAGCCGGTCAACGCCGAGCGCGACGCCGGCACACGGTGGCAGGCCGTGATCGAGTGCTGCGAGCAGAGGCTCGTCGAGGGGCATAGTCGGCAGCCCTTGCGTTTGCCGCCGTGCGTTATCCCGCTCGAAGCGGCGGCGCTGTTCGGCGCTGTCAGCCAGCTCATGAAATCCATTGGCAAGCTCAATGCCGTTGATGAACAGCTCGAAGCGTTCTGCCAGCGCGCAGGCCTGACCGGGAGAGGGCGGGCGGATGCGCGCGAGCGCCGCCTGCGAGGCCGGATAGTCGTACACAAAATACAGGCGCTGCGGTTCCATGCACGGGATCACGGTATGGGTGAGCAGCAGGTCGAGCCAGGCATCGCGCTCATCGAGCGTGAGGCCCGGCACTTCGCCCACGCCGTGCGCGCGCGCGCACTCCCTGAGATCGGCGGCGCTGGCGGTGTGGGGGTCAATGCCGGTGTGGCGCAGGAACAGCGCGCCGTAACTCAAGCGTTCACTTGCTGCCGGCTGCTTCAGCCCGCTATCGAGCAGACCGGTCACCAGCGCCTCGACCTCGTCCATCAGCGCATGGTGATCGAAGCCGGGGCGGTACCACTCGAGCAGGGTGAATTCAGGGTTGTGCCAGCGCCCGCATTCGCCGTTGCGGAACACTTTGCCGATCTGGTAAATCGGCCCGCTGCCCGCTGCGAGCAGGCGTTTCATGGGAAATTCCGGCGAGGTGTGCAGAAACAGCGGCGCCCCATCCGGCGCATCCGGGCCGCTGTAGTGTGTGGTGAAGCTGTGCAATTGCGGGTCGGTGCTCGCCGCATGCGAGAGCACCGGCGTGTCCACCTCGAGCACGCCGCGCGTTGCGAAAAATTCCCGGATCGCGGCGAGCAGCCGCGCCCGCAGACGCAGGGTCTCAAGTGTGGCGGCGGGTTTCCAGGCGGACGAGGATTTCAATGGGTGCTATTACTAAATTACTAAAATCTCAACGCAAAGTCGCAAAGACGCTAAGAAAATAAAAATCTCTGCGTCTTGGCGTTGAGCATTTTTCATCCTAACGTGAGTAAGTGGGTCAATTAAGGCTACACCCAGCCGTAACGAAGCTATTCTTTGACGCGCGACACATACTCGCCGGTGCGCGTGTCCACCTTGAGCAGCTCGCCCACCTCGATGAACAACGGCACCCGTACCACGGCGCCGGTTTCGAGCGTGGCGGGCTTGCCGCCGCCGCCGGAGGTATCGCCGCGCAGGCCGGGGTCGGTGTCGGTCACCCGGAGCGTGACAAAGTTGGGAGGAGTGACAAACAGCGGTTGCCCGTTCCAGAGCGTAACGGTGCAGACATCCTGTTCCTTGAGCCATTTTTTTGCGTCGGCGACTGCGTTACTATCCGCAATGTGCTGTTCAAAGGTGTCAGGAACCATGAAGTGCCAGAACTGGCCGTCGGTATAAAGATACTGCATGGCGGTATCGATGATGTCCGCCCCTTCCATGGTGTCGCCGGATTTGAAGGTGCGCTCGATCACGCGCCCGGTTTTCAGGTTGCGTATCTTGACGCGGTTGAAGGCCTGCCCCTTGCCGGGTTTTACAAATTCATTTTCGACGATGGCGCAAGGGTCATTGTCCAGCATCACTTTGAGACCGCTTTTGAATTCATTGGTACTGAAGGTAGCCATCGTGTCTTTTGCCTCTGCGTGATATTTACGTTGAAAAATTTACTGATAAATTCATTGCCAAGTCTACACTTTACGACACGTCCCCGCCCCCTGTTTAGGGGGCGGGATAGGGTGGGGGTAGGGGAAAACAGTATTTTGCCAAGGAGTCACAAAATAATAAATCCCTCTCTGTCTTATGACTCCTTGGCAACATGAGTGCCCAACCCTTGGCATCTCTGCCGCTGGCGCACTGGCAACGCGAGCTTGCACACGCCGTCAGCGATCCGGCCCGGTTACTCCAGCTGCTGGAGCTGCCTCCCGGCCTGTTGTCCCCCGCGCGGCACGCGGCGGAGGGCTTTTCGCTGCGCGTGCCGCGCGGCTACGTGGCGCGCATGCGCAAGGGCGATGTGCACGATCCACTGTTGCGCCAGGTGCTGCCGCTGGCCGAGGAGGGTGTCGAGACCGCGGGGTTCCGCTTCGATGCCGTGGGCGACCTTGGCGCCATGCCGGTGCCCGGCGTATTGCACAAATATCAGGGGCGCGCACTGCTCGTGGCCACGGGGGCCTGCGCCATCCATTGCCGCTATTGCTTCCGCCGCCACTTTCCGTACGCGGAGGCCAATCCGGCGCAGGAGGGATGGAGCGCGGCGCTGGACTATATCGCCGCGGACAGCAGTCTGCGCGAAGTGATTCTGAGCGGCGGTGATCCGCTCAGCCTGAGCGACACGCGCCTGGCGGCCTTGTCCCGCGCGCTGCAATCCATTGCGCACGTGAAAACCCTGCGCATACACACCCGTTTGCCCATCGTGCTGCCGGAGCGCGTGGACGATGCCCTGCTCGGCTGGCTGGCCGGGAGCCGCCTCAGGCCGGTGATGGTGGTGCATGCCAATCACGCGCAGGAAATGGATGCCGCGGTGCGGCGTGCGCTCGGACGCCTCGTTGCGGCGGGGGTGGTGCTGTTCAATCAGTCGGTACTGCTCGCCGGCGTCAATGATTCGGTGGAGGCCCTGGCCGCACTGAGCGAGGCACTGTTCGACGCCGGTGTCACGCCCTACTACCTGCACCTGCTGGACCGGGTGCAGGGCACGGCGCACTTCGAAGTGGATGAAGCGCGCGCGCATGACCTGATGCACGGCCTGCGCAGCTGCCTGCCGGGTTATCTCGTGCCGCGCCTGGTGCGTGAACAGGAAGGGATGCCATTCAAGCTGGTGCTGGCGTGAATGTCATGCACTCAGGAGACACGATTAATGACGTGTCGTCATTAATCGTGTCTCCTGAGTGATGCCGTGTTTGCTCTACCCCCACCCTGTCCCGCCCCCTAAACAGGGGGCGGGAACGTACAGGATAGTGTAGCCTTAACAATGAACTCATTAGCAATACCCTTTTTGGGTGCGTGAATAGTTTGATGAAGAAATAAAACACAGTGCGTTTACTCATCGTCGATGACTCCTCCGACGATGCCGAGATGATGGCCAATCTGCTGCGCCGCGCAGGTTACAGTGTGCGCGTCGCGCGCGTAGAAACACAGGACGAGGTGGAGGCGGCGATCGCAGGCCAGACGCTCGACCTTATCGTGAGCGTGCCGAGACTCGCGGAGATGGATGTACAGCAGGTGCTCGCGCGGATACTGGAGTCCGGCATGGATGTCCCGCTCATCGTCGTCACCGGCGGCAATGAAGACCATGGCCCTGCACTGGAGGCGCTGCGCAATGGGGCGCGTGACATGGTGCAGAAGGATCAGGCCGAGCGTCTGCAGCTTGCGCTGATACGCGAACTTTCCGATCTCGATCTGCGCCGTGCCCATCGCATGTGTGAGGCGTCACTGCGTGAAACGGAAAAACGCAATCGCCTGCTGCTCGACAGCTCGCACGAAGCTGTTTGTGGATACGATGACGGACAAGACGCTGCTGCCCTGGATCAGCGAAGCCATCAAGGCGGTGCGCCTGGCGGGTGATGGCCTGATCTTCGAGGTGCGCGAGGCCTCCGCAGCGGACAATCTCAGGGAGGCGAAGGAATTCGTCAACGGCTTGAAGGAACTGCGCTGCCGCTTCGTGCTCAACCACTCGCCTTCAGGCAGCGGGCCTGCAACCTTGGCCTATCTCAAGCATCTCCCGATCGACTATCTCAAGATCAACGGCTCTCTTATGCCGGGCCTTGCCGCCAAGCCCGAGAATCAGGAGATGGTCAAGCTGGTCCATGAAACCGCGCGCGTGGCGAAGATCGCTACGGTGGCCGAATGTGTGGAGGACGCCGCGACGCTTGCACTGTTATGGCAGTACGGTCTCGATTATGCGCAGGGCTATTACTTCCAGAAACCGGGTGAGACACTCACCTGCGATTTTTCAGGGGATCATGCCTGAGGCTGGGAAATTGAATCTCTGAATAACTCAATAAACGTCGTTCCCGCGAAAGCGGGAGCCCAGTAAACAACTGCATTGCAACTGCTGGATTCCGGGTCTCCGCTCCGCTCCGCTGCGCCCGGAATGACGACGCACCAGAGATTCCCTTAATCGAGGACGTGCGATACCAGGCCGTCGGCCAGCTTGGGCTCGAACCAGGTGGACTTGGGCGGCATCATCTCGCCCGCATCGGCCACCGCCATCAGATCGTGCATGCCGGTGGGGAACAGGGAAAACGCCACCGCCATCTCGCCGCTGTCCACACGCTTGACGAGCTCGGGCAGGCCGCGGATGCCGCCGACAAAATCGATGCGCTTGTCGCGGCGTGGGTCGTTGATGCCGAGCACCGGCTCGATGAGATGCGCGGCCAGCAGGTTGACGTCAAGCCGCGCCACCGGATCGCGCTCTGTCATCAGGTCGCTGTTGAGCGTCAGGCGATACCACTGGCCCGGCAGATACATCCCGAACTCCCCCGCACGCGCGGGCTTTACCGGAGCAGCGCTCGTGCTCACGCTGAAGCTCTGTTCCACGCGCCGGATGAAGTCTTCGCGCGCCAGGCCGTTCAGGTCGCGGATCACGCGGTTGTAGTCGAATATCTGCATCTGGTTGTCGGGGAAGATCACACTGAGGAAATAGTTGTAGCTCTCCACGCCCGTGTGCGCGGGGTTGGCGGCGCGGCGGCTGGCCGCGATGCGTGATGCCGCCGCCGCACGGTGATGGCCGTCGGCAATGTAAAGGGTGGGCACGGACTCGAGCGCGGCGGCGAGGTGCAGGCCGATTTCCGCATCACGCACCACCCAGAGTGCGTGGTGTACGCCGCCGTCGGCGCTGATGTCAAATTCGGGCGCATCGGCGCTGATGGTGCGCACGATGGCGTCAACGGCGTCTGAATGGCGGTAGGTCAGCAACACCGGGCCGGTCTGGGCGTTGAGCGCGTCGATCTGGCGCACGCGGTCGTCTTCCTTGTCGGGACGGGTGAGTTCATGACGCCGGATATGCCCGTTGTCGTAGGCCGCGACCGATGCGGCGGCCACGATGCCGGTCTGAACATGGCTGCCCATGATCAGCCGGTAGACGGAATAGCACGCCTTCTTGTCTCGTTGCAGCACGCCCTGCTTGATGAGCGCGGCAAAATTCTCCGCGCCCTTCGCATAGACCGCAGGACTGCAGGGATCGACGTCCGGCGCTAGGTCGATTTCGGGTTTGGAGATGTGCAGGAAGCTCAAAGGACGCCCGGTGGCGCGCACGCGCGCCTCGTCGCTGCTCAGGACATCATACGGCGGCGCCGCCACTGCGGCGGCGTATTCCGGCGCCGGGCGCAGCCCGGCGAAACTGCGAATCAAAGACACAGCATACCCCTTATATTTAGATGCTCAACGCAAAGACGCCAAGACGCAAAGACACGTGCGTTGAAAAAATCTTTGCGTCTTGGCGTCTTTGCGTTGAATTAATTGTTGGTAGTTGGATGGTTAGCGCAAAATCAAGCCCGCCACTGTCCGCTTTGCAGTGCTGCGATGCGTTCCTCCAGCGGCGGGTGCGACATGAACAAACGCTTGAGGCCGTCGCCGGGACCGCCGGAAATACCGAACGCGGCCAACTGATCCGGCAGCGGGGCCTGGTGGGAGAGCTTGAGTTTTTCCAGCGCGGCGATCATCTTGTTGGGCCCTTCGAGGCGTGCACTGCCTGCGTCGGCGCGGAATTCACGTTGGCGGCTGAACCACGCCACGACCACGGAAGCGAGTATTCCCAACACCAGTTGCGCGACCATCGTCGTGACGAAGAAACCTATGCCGTGCCCGCGATCATTTTTGAGTATCACGCGATCCACTACATGTCCCACCACGCGTGACAGGAAGATCACGAAGGTGTTGACCACGCCCTGGATCAGGGCCAGCGTCACCATGTCGCCGTTGGCTACGTGGCTGATCTCATGACCCAGCACCGCTTCAACCTCGTCTTTAGTCATGGCGCGCAACAGGCCGGAGCTCACGGCGACCAGGGCGCTGTTGCGGTTCATGCCGGTGGCGAAGGCATTGGGTTCGGGTGAATCGAAGATGGCGACCTCAGGCATGCCGATGCCGGCCTTTTGCGCCTGACGCCGGACGGTCTCCAGTAGCCAGCGCTCGGTGGGGTCGCCCGGCTCCTTAATCACCCTGGCGCCTGTCATGCGCTTCGCGCTCCATTTGGAGATCGCGAGCGAGATGAACGCTCCACCCATGCCGAATACGGCGGCAAAGACCAGCAGCCCTTGCAGGTTGAGCCCGCCGCCTTGCTGTTCGAGGGCGGTATCTACACCCAGCAGTTGCAGCACGATGCTGAGCACAAACACCACGGCAAGGTTGGTGAGCAGGAACAAAATAATGCGCTTCATGTGTGACTCCCTGGGGAATTGGGTACTGTTGACTTAGATGGGGTGGAGTACAGCGAAGTTCAATGGCCAACGGCTAAAAGACACCCCTAAAGTCAGGGCGCCGGCGGCCGATATCCTGAATATAGCAAGGTTACTCTCCCAACGACCTTTCTATATTTTATCAGGCCGGGTCATTCCCGGCCTCTTTTTTTATTTGTCTTCTGGGTTAATCCTTTCCACACGCTGAAATCCGCGCGGCAGCTTCAGGCCGCGCCGTCCGCGTTCGGCCTGATAGTGGCTGAGGTCGGCGGGCTTGAGCGTAAGGTGGCGCTGTCCGGCGTGCAGCGTGAGGCTCGCACCCGCAGCCACCGCAGCCACCGCTACCACGAATTCCTCGCGCTCTGCGCGCCGCGCCGCAGGGATGCCGATGATCTTGATGCCCTTGCCTTTGGCGAGCAGCGGCAATTCGGTTAGCGGGTGCACCAGCAGATGACCTGCGCGCGTGACGGCGACGACCCGGTCGCTCTGCATGTCGGACACGCGCGCAGGCGCGAGCACCGCCGCGCCCCTGGGCACGCTGAGCACTGCCTTGCCGGTTTTGTTTTTGCTGTAGAGGTCACCCAGTTTTGCGACGAAGCCGTAGCCTGCGTCGCTGGCCAGCAGGTAAAAATCGTCGGGGCTGCCCAGCATCACGCCCGCGAAACCCGCGCCGGGCGGGGCTTGCAGCCGCCCGTTGAGTGGCTCACCCTGGCTGCGCGCCGAGGGTAGCGTGTGCGCGGGCAGGGTATAGCAACGCCCCGTCGAGTCGATGAATACGGCAAGCTGATTGCTGCGCCCCCTGGCCTCGGCCATGAAGGCATCGCCCGCCTTGTAGTTCAGTTCGCGCGCATCGATGTCGTGGCCCTTGGCCGCGCGCACCCAGCCCTGCGCGGAGAGCACCACGGTGACCGGTTCGGTGGGAATGAGTTCGGTCTCGGCGATGGCCTGCGCCGCCGCGCGCTCCACCAGCGGTGCCCGCCGGGCATCTCCGTAGCGTTCGGCGCACTCGGTGAGTTCCTTGTGCAGCAGCGTCTTCAGGCGCGCCTTTGAGGCCAGCGTCTTTTCCAGCGAGTCGCGCTCGGTGGCGAGCTCTTTCTGCTCGGCCCTGATTTTGACTTCTTCGAGTTTGGCGAGGTGGCGCAGTTTCAATTCCAGTATCGCCTCGGCCTGCGCATCGCTCAGCTTGAAGCGCTTCATCAGCACCGGCTTGGGCTGGTCTTCGCGGCGGATGATGGCGATGATCTCGTCGATATTCAGAAACGCGATCAAAAAACCATCGAGCAGATGCAGGCGCGCCAGCACCTTGTCCAGGCGGTATTGCAGGCGGCGGCGCACGGTGGTGGTGCGGAACTCCAGCCATTCGACCAGCACCTCGCGCAGGTTTTTCAGCACCGGACGGCCGTTCAGGCCGATCATGTTCATGTTCACGCGGTAGCTGCGTTCGAGATCGGTGGTAGCGAACAGGTGCGCCATCAGCTCGTCCATATCCACGCGGCTGGAACGCGGCACGATGACCAGCCGCGTCGGGTTCTCATGATCGGATTCGTCGCGCAGGTCTTCCACCAGCGGCAGTTTCTTGGCCAGCATCTGCGCGGCGATCTGCTCCAGCACCTTGGCGCCGGAGGTCTGGTAGGGCAGGGCGGTGATGATGATGTCGTTGCCTTCGCGCTCGTAGCGTGAGCGCAGGCGGATGGACCCGGCGCCGGTTTCATACATGCGCAGAATGTCCGCGCGCGGCGTGATGATCTCGGCCTCGGTCGGATAGTCCGGCCCCAGCACGTGCTCGCACAGTTGTTGCACGGTGGTTCTGGGATCGTCGAGCAGGCGGATGCAGGCGCTGGCGATCTCGCGCGCGTTGTGCGGCGGGATGTCGGTGGCCATGCCGACGGCGATGCCGGTGGCGCCGTTCAGCAGCACATTCGGCAGGCGCGCGGGCAGCAGCACGGGCTCTTCCAGCGTGCCGTCGAAGTTCGGTGTCCAGTCCACCGTGCCCTGCCCGAGTTCGTTCAGCAGTATTTCGGCGTACGGCGCCAGCCGCGCCTCGGTGTAGCGCATCGCGGCGAACGAGTGCGGGTCATCGAGCGAGCCCCAGTTGCCTTGGCCGTCGATGAGCGGATAGCGGTAGGAGAACGGCTGCGCCATCAGCACCATCGCCTCGTAGCAGGCGCTGTCGCCATGCGGGTGGAACTTGCCCAGCACGTCACCCACGGTGCGCGCGGACTTTTTGTGCTTGGCGGCGGCGGAAAGTCCCAGCTCGGACATGGCGTAGACGATGCGCCGCTGCACCGGTTTGAGGCCGTCGCCGATGTGCGGCAGGGCGCGGTCGAGAATCACGTACATGGAATAATCCAGGTAGGCCTTCTCGGTAAAGGTGCGCAGCGGCAGGCGTTCGACGCCTTCGTAGTCCATTTCGATAGTCTTGGTCATGGCGCTCAATAGTTTCTATAATTGGAACATGCTGCGCTACACGGAAAGGCCCGGCGGTGTCACGTTCAGCGCAAGGATACAGCCGCGCGCGGCGAAGAATCAAATCAGGGCGCGCATGACGGCGCGCTGAAGATCAGAATCACTGCGCCGCCGCATTGCGATTGTCTGGGGCGCCACGTCCCGGAACAAGATGATACACGTCAAGGGCATCGACGTGGCGTATTTGCTCGCAGCGTTGAAAAGCAGCAGGGTCATTTAATGATTTGAATTGCGATTACTCTGCCCCTACAATGGAAGCGGTTGTTCGTCATTTCGCGCAGGCGATTTACAGGAGGGTGTCATGAAACAGTTGCATAGAGTGTCATTGTTCGTTTTGCTGCTCGGTTTTGCGTCGCTGCTGTTTGCTGCCGAGGGTTCGGTCACCATCAGCTCGCCCGCTGATGGCGCAAAACTCAAGACCGATGCTGAAAACAAGGTGGTGTATGAAATTACCCCCGGCCCCACTGGCGATCATTTTCATATTTATGTCGACGGCAAGGAAGACGTGGTGCGTGCGCTGAAGGGTAGCTACAGCTTGCCCAAACTCTCTCCCGGAGGCCACACCATCACGCTCAAAGTGGTGACCAAAGGGCATGTCCCCACCGGCCTGGAAAAGACCATTAAGGTGGTGGCGCAGTAAGCTGGAAAATCTCACCTATACGCTGGTTCAGTTAGCCCACAACTTCGGGGCTGTGACGGCGGTAGGTACCGCCGCCGCAGCCCTGTGGTTTGTGCATGCCGAAGTCGCGCAACTCAGGCTGGCGCGCTGGATGAGTATCGCCTGGGCGGTGCAGGCGCTGAGCGGCGCCGGGTTTGGTGCAACCAGTTATTACTATTACGAGAAATTCCCTGACATCAAGGGCATCGCCATCGCCGCTCTGGTCGTGAAGGTGGTGTGCGCGCTGACGGGATTCATGCTGGCGTACAGCTATCCCAAAACCGCGCCGCGCTGGACGCCTGCGCGGCGCGATAGAGCATGGCGCGTGATGTTTAGCCTGAGCGCTGCGGCGCTGACCGCCGCGGCGTTCCTGCGTTGGTTTTCTTGAGTTTTTTATGAGCCGAATAAGGGAGGGAAAATCATGTTGAAATTCTTGATTCGCTGGTTATTTTAGTGGACGCGCAACGAATACAAAATTGTTTTTGGCAGCTCCTTTGCGACCGTTGACGAGGCGGTGCAAGAGGCGCAACTCAAGGTGGATCAAATGGCGTCCCAGGGCTGGGAGGCGGTCAGCGTAGGCGCCGGCGGCAGGGCCGCAGGCGGCGCTGGCAGTGATCAGCCCGGCTTGGGTCAGGGCAATGTGGTGGATGTCGTGGTGCTGATGCGGCGCTGACAGCTTGTTGCAAAAGTCCATCCAGGACTTTTTCAACGACGCAAAGCAAAAAATGTGATTTTTGCTTTGCTCCATTTTTCAAACACTTGGGTGTTTGAAAAAGGGTGTTGAAAAACCGAGTTTTCAACACCCTGCTAACAGCCTGCTAGCCCTTATGGTAGGCGGCGCTCTGCGTATGCACCGCATCGATAAAGGCTGCGGCGTGATCAGGGTTGACGTGCTGATGGATGCCGTGGCCGAGATTGAACACGTGCCCGCTACCGGGGCCGTAACTTGCGAGGATGGTTTCCACCTCGGTGCGGATACGCGCGGGTGAGGCGTAGAGTACTGAGGGGTCCATATTGCCTTGCAGTCCCACCTTGTCACCCACGCGCCTGCGTGCGTCGGCAAGATCGGTGGTCCAGTCGATACCCAGCGCGTCGCAACCCGTCGCCGCCATCGCCTCCAGCCACTGGCCGCCGTTTTTGGTGAACAGGATCACCGGCACGCGGCGGCCCTCGTGCTCGCGCGTGAGCCCGCGCACGATCTGCTCCATGTAACGCAGCGAAAATTCCCTGTAGTCACGCGGTGTGAGCACGCCGCCCCAGGTGTCAAACACCATCACCGCCTGAGCGCCTGCCGCGATCTGCGCGTTGAGGTAGACCGTGACCGCGCGTGCCAGCACGTCGAGTAACTGGTGCATGACTTGGGGTTCGTCAAACAGCATGCGCTTGATGTGGGCGAACTCCTTGGTGCCGGAGCCTTCCACCATGTAAGTGGCGAGCGTCCACGGGCTGCCCGCAAAACCGATGAGCGGCACGCGCCCGTGCAGTTCGCTACGGATCAGGCGTACCGCATCCATCACGTAACGCAGCTCGCCTTCCGGATCGGGCACGGCCAGCGCGGCGACATCCTGCGCCGTGCGCACTGGGCTCTTGAAGCGCGGACCTTCGCCTTCGGAAAAATAAAGCCCGAGGCCCATCGCATCGGGAATGGTGAGGATGTCGGAAAACAAGATCGCGGCATCGAGTGGGAAGCGGTCGAGGGGTTGCAGCGTGACTTCGCAGGCCAGCTCTGGTGTCTTGCACAGGGCCATGAAGTCGCCCGCCTTTTTGCGCGTGGCACGGTATTCGGGCAGATACCGGCCCGCCTGGCGCATTATCCACACCGGCGTGACATCCACGGGCTGGCGCAGCAGGGCGCGCAGGAAACGGTCGTTTTTCAGAATAGTCATGTTAGATGGCGGTGCAGAGGCCCACGTTGTTGTTATACGTCGAGATAATCCAGAATTCCCTGTGCCGCCTCGCGGCCTTCGAATACGGCGGTGACGACCAGGTCGGAGCCGCGCACCATGTCGCCGCCGGAGAATATTTTCGGGTTCGTGGTCTGGTATTTGAATTTGCCTTTTGCGGGCGCTTGCACGCGGCCTTGTGTGTCCAGCTGAATATTGAAATCAGCGAGCCATGGTGCGGGGCTGGGCCTGAATCCGAAGGCGATGATGACACGGTCGGCGGGGATGATCTCCTCGCTGCCCGGCACCGGCTGCGGCGTGCGGCGGCCGCGCGCATCGGGCGCGCCGAGCGCGGTGGTGACGACCTGCACGCCTTCCACCTTGCCATTGCCGACGATCTCGACCGGCTGGCGGTTCCACAGGAATTGCACCCCTTCCTCTTTTGCGTTGGCCACTTCGCGCCGCGAGCCCGGCATGTTGGCCTCGTCGCGCCGGTAGGCGCAGCTGACGCTTGCGGCGCCTTGGCGGATCGCGCTACGGTTGCAGTCCATGGCGGTGTCGCCGCCGCCCAGCACCACCACGCGCTGGCCCTTCATGTCGATGAAATCAGCGGGAGTTTTTTCAAACCCCAACGGACGGTTGATGTTGGCGACGAGATAGGGCAGCGCCTCGTACACGCCGGGCAGGGTCTCGCCGGGGAAGTCGCCCTTCATATATTTATATGTTCCCATGCCCAGAAACACGGCATCGTACTCGTCGAGCAGTTTCTTGAAAGAAATGTCCTTGCCGATTTCGGTGTTCAAACGGAATTCGACGCCCATGCCTTCCAGCAGCATGCGCCGTGTCTTCACCACGTGTTTTTCCAGTTTGAATTCGGGGATGCCGAAGGTGAGCAGGCCGCCGATTTCAGGATATCGGTCGTACACTATGGCCTGCACGCCGTTGCGCGCGAGCACGTCCGCACAGCCCAGCCCCGCCGGGCCCGCGCCGATGATCGCTACGCGCTTGCCATTCGCCACTACGCCCGACATGTCGGGTCGCCAGCCTTGTTTCACGGCTTCATCGGTGATGTATTTTTCAATGGAGCCTATCGTCACCGCACCAAACCCGTCGTTCAGCGTGCAGGCGCCTTCGCACAGACGATCCTGCGGACACACGCGCCCGCACACCTCGGGCAGTGAATTGGTTTTATGTGAGAGTTCCGCGGCCTCGAATAGATTGCCTTCCTGGATGAGCTTCAGCCAATTCGGGATGTAGTTGTGCACCGGGCACTTCCACTCGCAATACGGATTACCGCAGGCGATACAGCGCCCGGCCTGTTCACCCGCGCCTTTCGCGTCGAACTGGCCGTAGATTTCATTCGACTTGTGGATGCGGATAACGGCGGGCGTCTTCGGCGTATCGGTACGCGGAATGTCGAGAAACTGAAAATTATTGGGCATGAAATATTGAGATATTAGTGGGCGTGTGAGGCACCGCCGCCAGTGGCGCGTACGGGACGCGCATAGGCACGAACAGGTTCGTCGTGAATCGACTTCGGACGCGGTGCGAGCAGCGTATCGAGCGCCACGGCCTTGGATTTTACCAGCCAGAACTTTCCGGCATATTCGGCAAAATTGTCGAGCACGGTCCTGCCCCAGGCGCTGTGTGTTTCATTCGTAAACTCATCAATCAGCGCGCACAGATGCTTGCGGTGCGCCTCCAGATCGGAAATGCGATGCAGGTCTATCAGTTCCGGGTTGTGGCGTGTGTTGAACTGGCCGTCGAGATCGAACACGTAGGCAAACCCGCCAGTCATGCCTGCGCCGAAGTTAAGGCCGGTAGGGCCGAGCACGACGACTTCACCGCCGGTCATGTATTCGCAGCCATGATCGCCGATGCCTTCCACCACCGCGCGTGCGCCGGAATTACGCACCGCGAAACGTTCGCCGGCAAGTCCTGCGGCATACAGCTTGCCGCCGGTGGCGCCGTACAAACAGGTGTTGCCGATGATCGTCGTCTCGTTCGATTTGAAGCGGCTGGTGCGCGGCGGGTAGATCACGATCTTGCCGCCCGCCATGCCTTTGCCGACGTAGTCATTGGCGTCGCCTTCCAGAACCAGATGCAACCCGCCAGCGTTCCACACACCAAAGCTTTGTCCCGCGCTGCCGGTGAGATGAATGGTGATGGGCGCGTCGCTCATGCCCTGATTGCCGTGACGGCGCGCAATCTCGCCCGACAGGCGCGCGCCGATGGAGCGGTTGATGTTGCGTATCTTATAGTTAAACACGCCGCCGCGTTTGTGCTCGATGGCATCGAGCATGTCGCGCACCATGTGCTCGGCCAGCTCGCCCTTGTCGAACGGCTCATTGCGCGCGGAGAGGCAATACTGCGGCGCCGTGTCCGGCACGCCAGCCTTGGACAGCAGCGGCGTGAGATCGAGGCGCTGTTGCTTGGCGGTCTCGCCCGGCAGGATACGCAACAGATCGGTGCGGCCAATGAGCTGTGCGATATTTTTTACGCCGAGCCGCGCCAGCCACTCGCGCGTTTCACGTGCGACGAAGCGGAAATAATTTTCCACCATCTCCGGCAGCCCGATGAAATGTTCCTTGCGCAGCCCGTCGTGCTGAGTCGCCACGCCGGTGGCGCAGGTGTTGAGATGGCAGATGCGCAGAAATTTGCAGCCGAGCGCAATTATTGGTGCGGTGCCGAAACCGAAACTCTCTGCGCCCAGGATGGCGGCCTTGATGACGTCGAGGCCGGTCTTCAGGCCGCCGTCGGTCTGCAGGCGCACGCGGTCGCGCAGATTGTTGGCGCGCAGCACCTGATGGGTCTCGGACAGGCCCAGCTCCCACGGGCTGCCGGCGTACATCACCGAGGAGAGCGGGCTCGCGCCGGTGCCGCCGTCGTAGCCGGAGATGGTAATCAAATCGGCGTAGGCCTTGGCCACGCCCGCGGCCACGGTGCCGACACCGGCCTCGGCGACGAGCTTCACCGACACCAGTGCGTCGGGATTCACCTGCTTCAAATCGAAGATGAGCTGCGCCAAATCCTCGATGGAATAAATATCGTGATGCGGTGGCGGCGAGATGAGCGCGACGCCGGTGCGCGAGTAGCGCAACTCGGCGATCATCGCATTTACCTTTTCGCCCGGCAACTGGCCGCCTTCGCCGGGTTTAGCGCCCTGCGCCATTTTGATCTGCAACACCTCGGCGTGTACGAGATAGGTCGGCGTGACGCCGAAGCGGCCCGCCGCAACTTGTTTGATCTTGGAGGTTTTCTCGGTGCCGTAGCGGCTCGGGTGCTCGCCGCCTTCGCCGGAGTTGGAGCGTCCGCCGAGCCGATTCATGGCAATCGCCAGCGCCTCATGCGCCTCGGGCGAAAGCGCGCCTAATGACATGCCCGCGCTGTCAAAGCGCGGCAGGATGGATTCCTCAGCCTCGACTTCTTCGACGGGAATCGGCGTGACGTCGTCGCGCGGTACCAACATGTCGCGCAGCATGGCGACGGGGCGCTCATTGACGAGCTTCGCGTATTCCAGATATTTACCGTAGTCGCCGGTCTGGACTGCGGCTTGCAGCGTTATCACCACATCCGGGTTGTAGGCGTGATACTCGCCGCCGTAGATGTATTTCAACAACCCGCCCTGCGCCAGCGGCTTGCGCGGGTTCCAGGCGTACTTCGCCAGCCAGCGCTGGTCGGTTTCGAGTTCGGCGAAATCGGCGCCCTGCAGTCGGCTCACGGTGTCGCGGAAGCACAACTCAACAACCTCGTCGTGCAGGCCGACCGCCTCGAACAACTGCGCGCCGCGATAGCTCGCGATGGTTGCGATGCCCATCTTGGAGATGATTTTGTAGAGCGCCTTGTCCACGCCCTTGCGATACGCGCCAAGTACTTTATGCACATCTTTATTTACTATCTCGCTGCTGCGCACCATGTCGCGCAGGCATTCGTAGGCAAGATACGGGAATACTGCGGTCGCGCCGTAGCCAATCAGCACCGCGATGTGGTGCGGGTCGCGCGCGGTGCCGGTCTCTACGACGATGTTGGCATCGCAGCGCAGGCCCGCCTTGATCAAACGATGATGTACCGCGCCGGTGGCGAGCAGCGCGTGGACGGGCAGTGTGTCTTGGGCAATGGCGCGATCGGAGAGCACCAGTATCACCTTACCCTTTTTCACTGCGCGTTCGGCGTCATCGCACACACGCTCAATGGCCGCGCGTAGATTTCCACCAGCGGGATAGTTGAGATCGATGCGCGCGACGGCATAGTCGGGGTCGGTCTGGTTCACCAGCGCGGCGAACAGGCCCTCCGACAACACCGGTGTAGCCACGGTCAGACGCTTGGCGTGTTCGGGCTTTTCTTCAAACAGATTGCGCTCGCGCCCGAAGCAGGTCTTGAGCGACATCACGATCTGCTCGCGCAGCGGGTCGATCGGCGGGTTGGTGACCTGGGCGAACTGCTGACGGAAATAATCGTAGGGCGAACGCACCTGCTGCGACAGCACCGCCATCGGCGTGTCGTCGCCCATCGAGCCCACCGCTTCCTGGCCGCTTTCCGCGAGCACGCGCAGCACCTGGTCGCGTTCTTCGAAGCTCACGTTGAACAGCTTCTGGTGGATGAGCACCGTGGCCTTGTCCAGCGCGGGTTCGGCATTGTCTTCCTGCGCCGCCGCGAGCGGCTTGGCAAACTGTTCGAGCCAGCTCCGGTACGGCTGGCGCGTCTTGAGCAGACGGTCGATATCGCCGGGCAGCAGCAGCCGTCCCGTCGCGGTATCCGCCGCGATCATCTGGCCCGGCTTGAGCCGGCCCTTGGCGATCACGTCTTCCGGCGCGTAGTTGTAAACGCCGATCTCGGAGGCGAGCGTGATGTGGCGATCCTGGGTGATCACGTAGCGCGCGGGGCGCAGGCCGTTGCGATCCATCAGGCAGGCGGCATAGCGCCCGTCGGTCATCACGATGCCGGCGGGGCCGTCCCACGGCTCCATGTGCATGGAGTGATATTCGTAAAACGCACGCAGCTCCGGGTCCATGGTCTGGTCGTTTTCCCACGCCGGCGGAATCAGCAGCCGCATCGCGTGGAACAGATTCATGCCGCCGGCGATGAGTGCGTCCGCCATGTTGTCGAGGCTGAGGGAATCCGAGCCGGTCATGGAGACCAGCGGACGCACGTCGTCCATGTTCGCAATCAGCGGACTGACGAATTTCATGCCGCGCGCCACCGACCAGTTGCGGTTGCCCTGCACGGTGTTGATCTCGCCGTTGTGCGCGAGATAGCGGAACGGCTGCGCCAGCCGCCATTGCGGCCAGGTGTTGGTGGAGAAGCGCTGGTGATAGACGGCGAGCGCGGACTCGAAGCGCGCATCGCGCAGGTCGGGATAAAACAGTGGCAGGTTCGCCGGCATCACCAGGCCCTTGTACGCGATGACGCGGCACGAGAGGCTGGGGATATAAAAGGTGTCGTCGCCGTCGTTGAGGGCTCCTTCGGCGTTGCTCAGGACATGCTTTTCGGTGCGGCGGCGCGCAATATAAAGGTGGCGCTCGAAGCGGATGTCGTCCCAATCATCTGGCGCGTTCACCAACACCTGTTCGATGTGGGGCAGGGTCTTCAGCGCCTCCGCGCCGCAGGCCTCGGGATTCGTGGGCACGACGCGCCAGCCGGCGACGCTCAACCCTTCTTTTTGCAAGGCCTCCTCGAGCGTGCGCCGCGCCCTTTCGGCGCGGCTGCCGTCCTGATGCAGAAACAGCACGCCGGCGGCGTAGTTCCTGCCGAGGGCTATGCCCGACTCCGCGGCCACGGTGCGGAAAAAGCTGTTAGGTTTCTTGATCAGCAGGCCGCAGCCGTCGCCGGTTTTGCCGTCGGGCGCGATGGCGCCGCGATGCGTGAGGCAGGCGAGCGACCCGATGGCGGTCTGCACCAGACCATGGCTGGCCTTGCCGTCCATCTGGGCAATGAGGCCGAAGCCGCAGTTGTCGCGCTCAAATGCGGGGCGGTAGAGGCTGGTCTTGAGTGTGTCTTGCATCGGCATCTGTGAGTTCGTCAATTCTTTAGGCCCTTGCGCAGTCTGGGCGCGCAAAGGGTCTATCAGTATAGCGCTGGCAGGTTTTTCGCTCAATGCGAAAAGTGCGTTACGAGGATTCGGCGGGGTCGAACAGGCGGTGATATTCGGTGATGGCGTAGCGGTCGGTCATGCCGGCGATGTAGTCCGCCACTGCGCGCGAGCGTCCGGAGGTGCCGGTTTCATGCTCCAAGGCCGTGGCGCGGGCGGCGAACTCCGGCGGCAACAGGCCGGGCTCCGCCATGAAGGCCTCGAACAGCGCGCGTACCGTGCGTGCCGCCTTGGTGGTCATGCGCGTGACGCGATAATGCCGGTACAGATGCTCACGCAGGAAACGCTTCAGCTCCAGGCCCTGGCGGCGCATCTCCGGGCTGAAGCCGATGAGCGGCTCGGTATGCACGCGCACTGCATCGATGTTGACGGGCGCCGCCGCGTTGAGCGCGGCGCGGGTGGTTTCGACTAGATCGACGATCTGGCGGTTGATGAGGCGGCGCACCGTTTCGTGTATCGCGCGCCGCTCGGCCAGTGCCGGATGGGCGCGCAGCACCTCCGCGTATTGCGTGTGAAAAAGTTCAATGGCGTTGAGCTGCTCAAGGCTGATGAGGCCGGCGCGCAGGCCGTCGTCCACGTCGTGACTGTTGTAGGCGATCTCGTCCGCGAGGTTGGCAAGCTGCGCCTCAAGGCTCGGCTGGTGTTTATGCAGAAAGCGCAGGCCCAGTTCGCCCAGCTCTTTTGCCTTGGCCAGCGAACAATGCTTGAGGATGCCCTCGCGTGTCTCGAAGGTGAGGTTGAGGCCCGCAAATCCGGCGTAACGCTCTTCCAGCTCATCCACCACGCGCAGCGATTGCAGGTTGTGCTCGAAGCCGCCGAGCTCGCGCATGCAGTCGTTGAGGGCGTCCTGACCGGCGTGGCCGAACGGTGTGTGACCGACATCGTGCGCGAGCGCGATGGCTTCCACCAGGTCTTCGTTGAGTGCGAGCGCGCGCGCCACCGAGCGCGCGATCTGCGCCACTTCGATGGAATGCGTGAGGCGGGTGCGGAACATGTCGCCTTCATGGTTGACGAACACCTGCGTCTTGTATTCCAGGCGGCGGAACGCGGCACTGTGGATGATGCGGTCGCGGTCGCGCTGAAACTCGCTGCGGTAGGACGGCGCGGCCTCCGCGTGGTGGCGTCCACGCGACTGTTCGGGATGTGCGGCGTAGGGGGCGAGCGTCATGCAGGTGCGGGGAGCGGTTGCGCGCTGCGACAGGTGTCCAGCGTGGCGCGCAGGAGCTGCGCATCGAAGTCCGCGCTGATGACGGCCTGGCCGATGCCCTTGAGCAGAATCAAGCGCAGTTTGCCGCCGCTCACCTTTTTGTCCACCGCCATGAGGTCGAGAAACTGCTCGCTGCCGATCTGCGCGGGCGCGCGCACGGGCAGGTGCGCGCGTACCAGCAAGGCCTCGATACGCTGCCGGTCGGATGCGGAAATCCAGCCGAGACGGCAGGAGAGATCGGCGGCCAGCGCCATGCCGGCGCCAATCGCCTCGCCGTGCAGCCAGGTGCCGTAACCGAGGCCGGTCTCGATGGCGTGGCCGAAGGTGTGGCCGAAATTGAGCAGCGCGCGCTCGCCGCTTTCACGCTCATCGCGCGCCACTACATCCGCCTTGTTGCGGCACGAGCGCTCGATGGCGAAGGCAAGCGCGGCGGGTTCGCGCGCGCGCAAGGCCTCGATATTCTTTTCCAGCCAGACGAAAAATTCATGATCGCGGATGAGGCCGTATTTGATCACCTCGGCGATACCGGCGCCGAGTTCGCGCTCCGGCAGCGTGTTCAGCGTATCGGTGTCTGCGATCACACAGCGTGGCTGGTAAAACGCGCCGATCATGTTCTTGCCCAGTGGATGATTCACTCCGGTCTTGCCGCCGACGGAGGAATCCACCTGCGCCAGCAGCGTGGTCGGAATCTGGATGAAATTCACGCCACGCTGATAGCACGCCGCGGCAAAGCCGGCGAGGTCGCCGATTACGCCGCCGCCGAGGGCCACCAGCGTCGTGCTGCGGTCGTGACGCTTACCGAGCAGCGCAGTGAAGATCGTGTTGAGCGTATCCATGGTTTTGTATTTTTCGCCGTCGGGAAGAATCACCGAATCGCAATGAAAGCCCGTTAGCGCAGCCAGCGTCTTGTCGAGATATAAAGGCGCGACCGTTTCATTGCTCACCACCATCACCTGTTTGCCGGCGATGTGGGGCGCGATGACGTCGCTGCGGCCCAGCAGGCCGGGGCCGATGCAGATCGGGTAACTGCGCGGTCCGAGATCAAGTTGCAGCGTGGGCATGGGTGTTGCTTTTAAGTGTGGTGTTTATTGTACGCCAATCGGTACGGGTCGTGTCTTGAGATGGCGCAGGATTTCATTCACCACGCTCGGTGTACGGCGGCGATGGGTTTCGATCACAAGATCGGCGATCGCGCGATAGAGCGGGTCACGTTCCCGCATCAGATGCTCCAGCCGCGCACGCGGATTTTCCGTTTGCATGAGCGGGCGGTGCGTGTCACGTCCGATGCGCTGGAGCAGGTGCTCGGTCGGTGCGTGCAGATAGATCACCGTACCGCGCGCGGCAAGCGCGGCGCGGTTGGCGGGGTCGAGGATCGCACCGCCGCCGGTGGCGAGCACGACGTTCTCGTGCCGGACAAGCTCCGCGATCATGTTTTTTTCGCGCGCGCGAAAGCCGGCCTCGCCTTCCAGTTCGAAGATGAGCGGGATGCTGGCGCCGGTGCGGCGTTCGATTTCATGGTCGCTGTCGTGGAAGGTGAGGTGCAGTCGCCGCGCGAGTTCGCGCCCGACAGTGGTCTTGCCCGCCCCCATCGGGCCGACCAGGAACAGATTTCCGTGCTTGAGTGGGATGGCGGTCATGCCGGCATCTTTGCCGGTATCAGCGGGGAAATCAAGCGCCCGTTCAACGGGCGCTGCGTGCCACGGATATGATTATTTCAGGCCCAGGTTATCCTCCAGGATCTTGGGCGTGACGAAGATCAGCAGTTCGTTTTTGTCGTTGATATTGAGCTCCTGTTTGAACAAAAAGCCGATATAGGGCAGATCGCCCAGGAACGGCACGCGCTGTGTGTCTTTGCTGGTGGTCTGTTCGTACACGCCGCCCAGCACGATGGTTTCGCCGTTATCCACCAGCACCTGGGTGGAGACCTGCTTGGTGTCGATGGCGGGTACTGAGGAGCCGTCCAGGACGACGATCTCGCCGCGCGAGTCCTTGTGCACCGTGATGTCCATGATGATGTGGTTATCCGGTGTGATCTGCGGCTTTACCTTAAGCGAGAGCACGGCCTTCTTGAATGACACGGTGACGGCGCCGCTCGAGCTCGCCTCCAGATACGGAATCTCCTCACCCTGTTCTATCAGGGCCTCTTTCTGGTTCGCCGTGACCACGCGCGGATTGGAGATGACCTCGCCGCGTTTCTCCTTCTGCAGCGCGGAGAGTTCCAGCTCCAGCAGGGTGCCAAACGGTAACCGTGCGATGGCCAGGCCGATCGACGGGCCGGTGACCGGCAGGTTCACGTTGAGCCGGTCGGTCGGGATGATCGTGGTCGCCGCGGAGTCGTTCGAGTTGCCGAAGGGGAGGTTGTTGATCAGGTTGGTGGTGGCGTTGATCGTACCGGCGGTCGTCACCATCCCGCCACCAGTAGCATCCGCGTTGGTGTTTTTGCTCACGCCGAATTTCACGCCCAGGTCCTTGCTGAAGTTGTCGTCCGCGATCACCACGCGCGATTCGATCATCACCTGGCGCTGTGCCACATCAAGCGTGGTGACCAGCTTTCTGACTTCGGCCAGCTTGTCCGCCACGTCCTGCACCAGCAGCGTGTTGGTGCGTTCGTCGACCGCGACATTGCCGCGCGGTGAGAGCATCGAATTTTCCTTGGCCTTGAGCAGCGCGGCGAGGTCGGAGGCCTTGGCGAAATTGATGCGGATGAACTCCGAGCGCAGCGGGGCGAGCTCGGCCACCTGTTTCTGTGATTCCAGGTCGAGTTTTTCACGCGCCGCGATCTCTTCGCCCGGCGCCACCTGGATCACGTTGCCGTTCTGGCGCATGGCGAGGCCCTTGGTTTTTAAAATGATGTCGAGCGCCTGATCCCACGGCACGTTCTTCAGGCGCAGGGTGAGGCTGCCCTGTACGGTGTCGCTCGCCACCAGGTTGAGGCCGGTGAAATCGGCGATCAACTGCAGCACCGCACGCACCTCGATGTTCTGGAAATTAAGCGAAAGCTTTTCGCCGGTGTAACCCTTGTCCTTCTTGGCGACTTCCTGCTGTGCCTTGGTGAGCGGCTTCACTTCTATGGTGAACACATTGCCCGACTGGTAGGCGAGGTGCTCGAACTCACCTTGCGGCGTGATGGTCATGCGCGCATGGCTGCCGAGCGTGGTGGTCTCCACCGTCTTCACCGGCGTGGCGAAATCGGTTACATCGAGGCGCCGCTCCAGATTCTCGGGCATGCTGCTGTTCATGAAGTCGGCCAGTATCTTGCCGCCTTCCTCGCGGATGTCCACGCCGGTGGCGGGGTCGGACAGGGTCACCAGGATACGGCCTTCGCCGCTCTCGCCGCGGCGGAAGTCGACATTGCTGAGGGCCTGCCGGGACGCACCCGCGCCTGCCGCCGGGGAGGCGGCGGCGGGGCCTTTTGCGAGTGCCGTGTCAGGGGCGCTTTCCAGGGTTACGTAGCATATATCGCTTAATTCATTAAATACTAGGCCGAACTATAGATCAACAGTATAAAAAATCAACATATTTCGTAATCCGCGATGGCAGTCTATACTGGCATCTGCGCGCCGCCGGCGGCTGGAGTTTGTCGCCGTACCGTTTTGCTCAACAGTCAAGTAAGTAAGACTCCACTTCCCGCTACGTCCCCGCCCCTTGTTTAGGGGGCGGGACAGGGTGGGGGTAGATAAAACAGCGTATTTACTCAGGAGTCATGTCATAAGCATTGCAGCCTTACTTTGTGACTCCTGAGTAAATCAAAATGAATCCACTCCTGAAGTTATTCGGCTTTGCGCTTGCGGCGGTGTTTGCGGGGCTCACGTTACTGGCGGTCGGGCTGATGGCGCTTTATCTCTATCTTGCACCGCAGCTCCCCTCGAGCGAGAGCCTGCGCGATGTGCACCTGCAGGTGCCGCTGCGTGTCTACACGCATGAGGCCAGGCTGATTGGCGAGTTCGGCGAGATGCGACGTATCCCGCTTGAGTTCCACCAGGTGCCGGCACCCCTGGTGCACGCCGTGCTGGCCGCAGAGGATGACCGCTTTTACCAGCATCCCGGCGTCGACTATCAGGGCCTGTTGCGCGCCGCCCTCGCGCTGGTGAAAACCGGCGAAAAGCGCCAGGGCGGCAGCACCATCACCATGCAGGTGGCGCGCAACTATTTCCTGTCCAGCGAAAAGACCTTTCTGCGCAAACTCAAGGAGATCCTACTCGCGCTGCGCATCGAGCGTGAATTCAGCAAGGACGAGATTCTCACCCTCTACCTCAACAAGATCTATTGCGGCAACCGCTCTTACGGTATCGCCGCCGCGGCGCAGTTTTATTACGGCAAGGGCGTCGACCAGCTGAGCGTGGCGCAGATGGCGATGATCGCAGGCCTGCCCAAGGCGCCGTCCAGATATAATCCCGTCGCCAATCTGGAGCGTGCCACCGAGCGCCGCAATTATGTGCTCGATCGTATGCACCTGCTGGGCTACCTTGACGCTGCGGACTACCAGGCTGCGCTGGCCGAGCCGGAGACGGCGCAGCGCCACGCGCTGGAGATCGAGGTCGAGGCCCCGCACGTGGCCGAGATGGTGCGCGCGGAGATGGTGAACCGTTACGGCGAAGACGCCTACATCGGCGGCTACAAGGTCTACACCACGCTCGATACCCGGTTGCAGCCGGCGGCCAACCAGGCGTTGCGCGCGGGGCTGCTGGAATACGACAAGCGCCACGGTTACCGCGGGCCGGAACGCCATATCGAACTCACGCCCCTGCTCAAGCCCGAGGACTGGACGCGCATCCTGGAGGGAAGTCCGGAGATAGGCGGTGTGCAGGCCGCGCTCGTGCTCAAGGTCGCGGTACAGAGCGTCACCGTGTTCCAGCCGATGCTCGGAACGCTCGAGTTGCCGTGGGCGGGATTGTCCTGGGCGCGGCCCTATATCGACGCAAACCATCGCGGCCCGGCGCCGAAGACTGCACTGGAGTTTTTAAAGCCCGGTGACATCGTCCGCATCGAGCCGCTGCCCGGCACTCAAACGGACCAGCAGTGGGGCCTGTCGCAACTGCCGGCGGTGGAGGGCGCGCTGGTCGCGCTCAACCCGAACGACGGCGCGGTCATCGCCCTCGCGGGCGGCTTCGACTTTTATCAAAGCAATTTCAACCGCGTAGTGCAGGCCTACCGCCAGCCGGGGTCGAGTTTCAAGCCGTTTTTCTACTCGGCAGCGCTGGAGAAGGGCTTTACCCCCGCCAGCCTGATCAATGATGCACCCATCGTGGTGGAGGGCGCGGACCTGGGCGAGGCCTGGCGCCCGGAGAATTTCGGCGGCAAGTTCTACGGCCTGATGCGGCTGCGCGAGGCACTGGCCCAGTCACGCAACCTGGTCTCGATCCGCGTGCTGCGCGCCATCGGCATCGACTACGCCATCGATTACGCCACGCGCTTCGGCTTCAGGCCGGAGCGGCTGCCCCAAGGCTTGTCGCTGGCACTCGGCAGCGCGGTGGCGACGCCGATGGAAATGGTGCGCGGGTTTGCCGTGTTTGCCAATGGCGGTTATCAGGTGGAGCCGTATTTTATCGAGCGCATCGAGGCCCCCGACGGAAGTACGCTGTTTCAGGCCGATCCGCTAGTGGCCTGCATGGACTGCGCCACGCCCGCCTCCGCGATCCCCGCCGCCGCAAGTCGCGGTGGTGCCGCGGGACGCGCCGCACTGCGCGTGATCACCGCGGAAAACGATTACCTCATGACCTCCATGATGCGCGATGTGATCCGCACCGGCACCGCGCGCCGTGCGCTCGCGCTCGGACGCAGCGACCTGGCGGGCAAGACCGGCACCACCAATGACCAGCGCGATGCCTGGTTTTGCGGGTTTAACGCCGCGCTCGCCGCTACGGCCTGGGTTGGCTTCGATAAACACCTGCCGCTCGGTGATCTGGAGACGGGTGGTTACGTCGCCTTGCCCATCTGGATGCGCTTCATGGAGGTTGCGCTGAAGGATCGTCCCGAGCAACTGCCGGAGCCGCCGCCGGGGATCGTCACCCTGCGCATCGACCCTGCGACCGGCGCGCTGGCGCGTGCCGACAACCGCCAGGCCATCAATGAGGTATTCAGCAGCGAACATCCGCCCAAGTCCGCGGATGAGGTAGAATCGCTGGGTGCCGGCCTCGGCGCGGGCGCAGCGCGCGGCGTCGAGCAGTTGTTTTAGGGCCTGTTAACAGGCCCCAAGCCCATGACCGCGCACACCGCCCGTGATAAACGCATGCGTCAGCGCATCGCCATGGAGGCCGCGCGTCTGATGGCGGAGCACGGCATCAGCGATTACTACGCGGCCAAACGCAAGGCCGCGCACCAGCTCGGCGCGCCGGACACCCAAAACATGCCGCGCAACGAAGAGGTCGAGCAGGAACTGGGTACCTATCAGCGCCTGTTCCAGGCCGAACTGCAGCCGCGTCGGCTGCGCGCCCTGCGCGAAACGGCGCTCCAGGCGATGCGTCTGCTGGAGCCGTTTCAACCGCGTCTGGTGGGTTCGGTGTTGAGCGGTACGGCGCATGCGCACTCCGACGTGAACCTGCACCTGTTTACCGATGCGCCCGAAGAGGTGGGGGTATTTCTGCTGGAGCGGGAGATTCCCTGCGAGACCCAGACACGACACACACGCCGGGGGCAGGACGAGGGGCCGGAGCGCGTTCCGGTCTACCGCTTCGTCGCCGGCGATGTCGTGATCGACCTCACGGTGTTTCCGGTCGGCGGACTGCGCCAGGCGCCGCGCAGTCCGGTCGATGGCCGCCCGATGCGCCGTCTGGCGCTGAGCGGCTTGTTGCGCCTGCTGGCAGAGCAGCCTTGACTCCTTAAAAGCACGCCCTCACGCGGGTTCCACGTTGTTTCAGAGAGAGTTTGTACACAATCTAACGTTGAACCCGTTTTCAGGTGCGACGCAATTCCGCCGGAGCCCTCAGCCGCTCGCTTATCTATATGATTATATTTACATTTTTAATGGAAGGTTAAATTGTGTCCATTTTGTTTCAAGCCCAATAACAACGCGGTTTAAACCAATTCCGCCGCTGTCCATCCACAAAGTTATCCACAGATTTTGTGGATATCCTTAATCCCGATTTTGTACAAAAACTTAGCGCACTTTGCAGAAGAATTTCTCAACCTTTTACTGGACGTTTACACAAGGAACCATAGAGTATCCCGTATGCCTTCCCTCGTATTACATGTCGCCGTTCCTTCCCCGCTGCGCCGCAGCTTCGATTATCTGTTGCCGCGGGGTTACGATGCCGCCCGCCTGGTGCCGGGTATGCGGGTGAAGGTGCCGTTTGGGCGCACGCAGACGGTGGGTGTGGTGCTGGAAGTCGCCGCGCAGAGCCGCGTGGAACGTGCGCGTCTCAAGCCTGTGCTGGAGGTGCTGGACGAGGAGCCGCTGCTGTCGGCGGAACTGCTGGCGCTGCTCACCTGGGCCAGCGACTATTATCATCACCCCATCGGCGAGGTTGTGGCCGCAGCCCTGCCAACCGCGTTGCGTCAGGGCCGCACGCCGCGCGTGCGTGCTGCCGCTGTTGCGCCCGTGTCGCTCATTGCGGAGGCGCCGCCGCCATTGCACCCGGCGCAGGAACAGGCGGTGGAGGCCGTGGCCGCCGCACAGGGTTTTCAGGCCTTTCTGCTGGAGGGAATCACCGGCAGTGGCAAGACTGAGGTGTATCTGCGCCTCATTGAACGGGTCATCGCCGCCGGACAACAGGCACTGGTGCTGGTACCGGAGATTGCGCTCACGCCGCAACTCATGGCGCGCTTTATGCAGCGCTTCAGCGTGCCGGTGGCGCTGCTGCATTCAGGCCTCAACGACGGCGAACGTCTGCACGCCTGGCGCACGGCGCGTTCGGGGCAGGCGCCGATTGTGATCGGCACGCGCTCGGCGGTGTTTACGCCACTCGCGCGCCCCGGACTCATTGTGATCGACGAAGAACATGACCTCTCGTTCAAGCAGCAAGAGGGTTTCCGCTACCACGCGCGCGATGTCGCCATCATGCGCGCGCAGCGCGCCGGGGTGCCGGTGTTGCTGGGCTCGGCCACGCCCTCGCTGGAGAGTCTCTACAACGTGCGCGAGGGGCGTTACCGCCGCCTCGCGCTGCCGGAGCGCGCGGGCGGCGCGCAGGCGCCGCAGGTCACGGTGCTGGACATGCGCAGCACACCCACGGAAGGCCGCGTGTCGCGTCCGCTGCTCGCACTGCTGGATGCCACCCTGAAGCGCTCGGAGCAGGCACTGATGTTTCTCAATCGGCGCGGCTATGCGCCGACGCTGATCTGCAAGGAGTGCCATTGGGTCGCCAGTTGTGCGCGCTGCGATACGCGCATGGTGCTGTACCAGCGCGCGCAGCGTCTATTGTGTCATCACTGCGGTGCGCAGCGCGCGGCGGAAACAGTCTGCCCGGCCTGCCACTCGCTGGCGTTGTACGCGTTGGGCCATGGCACCGAGCGCGTGGAAGAGACGCTGACGCGGCATTTTCCCGCAGCCGCCGTGGCGCGCATGGATCGCGACACCACGCGCGCCAAAGGCGCCCTGCACGCGCTGATCGACGATGTCCACGCCGGGCGCAGCCACATTCTGGTCGGTACCCAGATGCTGGCCAAGGGGCACCACTTTCCCCAGGTCACGCTGGTCGGTATCCTCGATGCCGATCAGGGTCTGTTCGGTGTGGACTTCCGTGCGCCTGAACGCATGGCGCAACTGATTGTGCAGGTGATGGGGCGCGCCGGGCGCGGCGACATCGCCGGGCAGGTGGTGATTCAGACCCATCATCCGGAGCATCCCCTGCTGCGTCTGCTGCTCACGCGCGGCTACGGCGCCTTTGCCGAGGCCGCCCTCGAAGAGCGCGCAGAGGCCGGTCTGCCGCCCTACAGTGCGCTGGCGCTGTTGCGCGCCGAGGCGGTTGACGCGCAGGCGCCGCTGGCCTTTCTGGAGGCGGCGTGCGCGCTCGCGCAGGAGGCGGGAGTGGCGGAGGTGCAACTGCTGGGGCCGGTGAACGCGCCGCTGGAACGCCGCGCCGGGCGTCATCGCGCGCAGTTGCTGTTGCAGTCCACGCGCCGCGCCGATCTGCACCGTTTGCTGGCGACCTGTCTGCCGCAGTGGGAAAGTCTCAAGCTCGCGCGCCGGGTACGCTGGTCGCTGGATGTCGATCCGATGGAAATGGCTTGACGGCAGATACAAGAGAAAAGAGGCAAGAGAAAAGGTAAAATGAAAATCATTCTTTCCTTGACCTAATCTATCCCTCGTTGCATGAAATCCCATTTGTGTGAGTTGCTGCATACGGCGCTGCAAAACTTGCAGGCGCAAAATATAGTGGCAGCGGGCGCGCTGCCTGACATCGGCGTCGAACACGCGCGCGACCAGCAGCACGGAGATTTTGCCAGCAACATCGCGCTCACGCTGGCCAAATCAGCGCAACGCAAACCGCGTGAACTGGCGCAGCAGATCGTGGCGCACCTGCCGGCCTCGGACAAGGTCGCTCGCGTCGAGATCGCCGGCCCCGGCTTCATCAATTTTTTTCTCGCGCCCGCGGCGTGGCAGGATGTCGTCAACGCCATTCTCGACGCCGGCGCGGCGTATGGCAGAGCCGCGCAAACCAGTGCGCACCCGGTGCAGGTGGAGTTTGTCTCCGCCAATCCCAACGGCCCATTGCACGTGGGCCACGGACGCGGCGCGGCCATCGGCAGCGCGCTCGCCAATCTGCTGGAGGCCGCCGGCCTCAAGGTGCAACGCGAATATTATGTGAACGACGCCGGGCGTCAGATGGACATCCTCGCCGCCAGTGTGTGGCTGCGCTATCTCGAAGTGTGCGGCGAACCGGTGGTCTTTCCCGTCAACGGTTACAAGGGCGCTTATGTCTATGACATCGCGCGCGCACTGCAGCAGACGCACGCCGCGCGCCTGCGCCATCCCTTGAGTGACGTGATGCGTGATGCGCCGTCCGACGCCGCCGCCGATGACAGCGTCGGCGGCAGCGGCGACAAGGAGGCGCACATCGATGCGCTTATCGCGCGCATGAAGACCCTGCTCGGCGCTGATGACTGCCGTGCGGTGTTCGACCTCGGCCTCAGCACCATCCTCGCCGACATCCGCGACGATCTGGCCGAATTCGGCGTGCGTTACGACCACTGGTTTTCCGAGCGCTCGCTCACCGAGTCGGGCGCCGTGCAGCGCGCCGTCGAGCGCCTCAGGCAAAGCGGGCATTTATACGAATCCGGCGGTGCGTGGTGGTTTCGCTCCACCGCGTTCGGTGACGAAAAGGATCGCGTGGTGGTACGCGAAAACGGCCAGCCGACCTATTTCGCCTCCGACATCGCGTACCACCTCGGCAAATATGAGCGCGGCTTCGAGCGCATCGTCAACGTGTGGGGTGCGGATCACCACGGCTACATCCCGCGCGTGAAGGCCGCGCTCAGCGCGCTCGGCGAAGACGCCGCGCGTCTGCACGTGGTGCTGGTGCAGTTCGCCATCCTGTTTCGTGGCAAGCAGCGCGCACAGATGTCCACGCGCGCGGGCGAGTTCGTCACCTTGCGCTCGTTGCGCGCGGAGGTGGGCAATGACGCGGCGCGCTTTTTTTATGTGATGCGCAAAAGCGACCAGCATCTCGATTTTGATCTGGAACTCGCCACCTCGCGCAGCAACGAAAACCCCGTATACTACGTGCAGTATGCGCACGCGCGCATTTGCAGTGTGCTGAAGCAGGGCGAGGACAAGGGCTGGGCATGGAGTTCCGTGCGCGGTCGCGCGCATCTCGATCTGCTGGTGGAGGGCCATGAACGGAAGCTGCTCGCAACGCTGGCGCGTTATCCTGAGTTGATCGAGGCGGCAGCGGCGCTCTACGAACCCCATCAAGTAGCGTATTATCTGATGGATCTCGCTACGGATTTTCACACCTACTACAATGCGCTGCAATTTCTGGTGACGGACGACAATCTGCGCGATGCGCGCCTCAGTCTGCTGGTTGCTACACGCCAGGTATTGCGTAACGGCTTGAATGTGCTGGGTGTGAGTGCGCCTACATCGATGCAGCGGGATGACGACGATGAAAAATAACCATCGTGCCAAAGCCTCGCCAACGCCGGGCTGGGTGTGGCTGCTCACCGGGCTTGCGCTCGGATTGTTTGTCGCGTTGCTGGTGTATATCAGTGGGCGCGCACCCACCGTGAAGCCAGTAGCAGCAACGGCCCCGGCGGCGAGCACACCCGCGGTGACCGACACGCGCGCCGTGCGCAAGACGCCGGATACCGCTGCGGCTACGCCGAAACCGCGCTTTGATTTTTACACTATCCTGCCGGAGATGGAGGTTGCGGTGCCAGACCGCGACGCCAATGGCAAGGCGACACGCGCGGTGCCCTCCGACGATAAGCCGGGCAAGTATCTGCTGCAAGCAGGTTCTTTCAGAAGTTTCGAGGAGGCCGATCGCCTGAAGGCGAGTCTCGTGTTGCTGGGCGTGGAGGCGAGCATTCAGACCGTCACGGTCAACCACAAGGACACCTGGCATCGTGTACACGTCGGGCCCTACAAAAGCCTGGCTGAACTCGATGCGGTGCGTGCGCGCCTCAAGGAGAGCAGGATAGAGACGGTGGTGCTGAAGGTGAAGGGTTAGGGAACCTCTGATTAAATCAGAGGTTCCTGCGGTGCATGGATGCACCGCCATCTCTCAACTACACAAGTAGTTGAGAGATGAAGAAAAGCACCATAATAATCGTATGGCCACGTTTTTGCTTTTCGTGCTCTGAGAAGTCCAGGATGGACTTATTCAGAGCTTCCCTAGTAGTATCGTCAGATACCCGGTTATATATCGCCTCATTATGGACAATGAGCGTGAAATTTATTGTAAGAGGGTGGACAGCGCCGACACGGCAGAATAGGCGGCAGGGATGAGACGGCCTTCCACAGGCCGGTCTCCGCCCGCCCGGCCCGAAAAAAAGAAATTTCTGGCGCAGAATCGCAGGAGGCTACTATGGAAGGGCAGACCAGTCAGATGTTCAGTCGCAACGTGCTGGTGTTGAAGTCAAAGGCAAGCCGCCACGCGATCTACGGCATGGTGATCGCGGCCTGCGCCATCGTACTCGCCACGATGCTCGTCAGCACCTATCACTACGGCGGTCTCAGCTTTGAGTCCCTGCTGCAGGCTCAGCAGGAAAACGCGGCACTGTGGCTGCTGGATCTGATGCCGTTTGTGTTCGCCTTCTGGGGCCAGTATGTCAGCTCAATGATGGCGTTTGAGGCAGGCGCGATGGTGGTGGATCAGACCAGCGAATTGCGCGCTCTGACCACGGCGCTGGAGTACGAAGCGATCCATGGCACCACGCATGACGCCCTGACCGATCTTCCCAACCGTGTGCTGTTGCGCGACCGCGTGGTACAGGCGCTTATGATTGCGCAGCAGGAAAAGTCACGCCTCGCCCTGCTGTTGATGGGTCTGAATGAATTCAAGGAGGTCAACAACACCCTCGGCCATTACAATGGCGACCGCCTGCTGAAGCAGGTCGCCACGCGACTGCAGAGCGTGGTGCGCGAACCCAATACTGTGGCGCGCCTGGGTGGCGACGAGTTCGCCATCCTGTTACCGCAGATCGCCGACCCGGAGGGCGCCACCGACGTGGCGCGCAAGCTGTTGCGCGCGCTGGAGGCGCCATTCACCCTTGAAGGGTTGACGGTCGGTGTCCAGGCCAGCATCGGTATTACGGTATTCCCCGAACATGGTAGCGATGTGGATGTACTCCAGCAGCGCGCGGATGTCGCCATGTATATCGCCAAGCGCGACAAGAGCGGTATCGTGGTGTACTCACCGAAACTTGATCAGCACAGCCCGCAACGGCTTACCTTGATGGGTGAGTTGCGCCAGGCCATCGGTGGCAATGGCCTGGTGTTGCACTATCAGCCCAAGGTGGATGTGAAAACCGGCCACATCACCGAGGTTGAGGCCCTGGTGCGCTGGGAGCATCCGCAACACGGGCTTATGCAACCGGAAGATTTTGTCCCGCTCGCCGAGCGTACCGGACTCGTCAAGCCGCTCACGCGGTGGGTGCTGAACGAGGCCTTGCATCAGTGCGCGGAGTGGAAGCAGCACGGCCTTGATCTGGGTATGTGCGTGAACCTGTCGACGCACGTGCTGTCCGATCCGGAGCTTGCCGATACCGTGACCGGCCTGCTGGCGTCGCACAATGTGGCGCCGCAGCAGCTGATTCTGGAGATCACGGAGAGCATGATGATGGCAGACCCGCCGCGCGTGCTACAGATGCTCAGCCGCCTCGCCAGCATCGGTGTGCGGCTCTCTATTGACGATTTCGGCACCGGCTACTCGTCGCTCAGTTATATGAGCAAACTACCGGTGGGTGAGATCAAGATCGACCAGTCCTTTGTCATCGACATGATCAACAACGACAGCAACGCGAAGATCGTGCGTGCCACCATTGACCTCGGCCACAACCTCGGCCTCAGGGTGGTGGCCGAGGGGGTGGAGACCGAGGAAATCCTCGAGCGGCTCAAGGCGTTGGGATGCGATGCGGTGCAGGGTTATTACATCTGCTATCCGCTCTCCGAGACGTATTTCTCGAGCTGGATCAAGCAGACAAGCTGGTCAACGGTCTGACCAGATCTGCGCCGGCCGCGCGCCGCGCGCACAGAATGCGCTTGAACACATCGGGGTTCTTGATGTGCGTTATTTCCCCCTTGCGCGGAAAGTGCAAGTCCTGCAGGCGCGACAACCAGAAGCGCAGCGCCGCCGCCCGCGACATCACCGGCCACGCTGCGGCTTCCCCACTCCGGAGCGGACGCTGGCCGAGATAGGCGGCCAACAGGGCGCTGAGTTTCGCAGCGTCGAGCGCGCCGTCTTCGCGGCTGCACCAGTCGTTGACCGTTACTGCGAGATCGTAGAGCAGGAGATCGTTGCAGGCATAATAAAAATCAAGCATGCCGGTGAGCGTGTCGCCCACAAACAGCACGTTGTCACGGAACAGGTCGGCGTGGATCACGCCGCGCGGCGCGTCGACGGCGGCATGGCGTGCCTGAAAGTCCATCTCGTCGCGCAGCAGGGCGGCATCTTCGTCATTGAGGTGCGACAGCACCTTGGCGGCGATGATCTCTCGCCAACGCGGGCCGCGGTCGTTTTCCCGCTGACCTGTAAACGCCTGCCCCACCGTGTGCAGATGGCCGAGTGCATCACCCACCGCGGCGCACTGCGTGGTATTCGGTTGCTCCACGTTGCTCCCTTCCAGACGCAGCACCAGTGCCGCCGGCCGCGCCTGCAGCACGCGCAGATAGTGCCCTGCGCTATCTGCCAGCGGATGCGCGCTCGGCACGCCGTGTTCGGCAGTGAACGCCATCAGGTCGAGAAAGTAGGGCAGGTGTTCGGCGGGGGTGGATTCAAACAGGGTGAGGACGAATTTGCCGCGCGTGGTGGTGACGAAATAATTGGTATTTTCGATGCCGGCGCTGATGCCGGAAAATCCGGCAAGCGTGCCCAGAGAGTAGTTTGCAAGAAACTCCTCAAGCTCGCGTTGCTCGATGCGCGTGTAGACGGACATGGCGTATAAAGGCAGAGAAAAGCAGAGGAAAGATACAAGAGGCAAGAGAAAAGTTAAAACCCTCCCTTCCGCTCAATGTTTCCTGTATTTTTAACTTTTCTCTTGCCTCTTTTCTCTGTCTTTAGGTTATTCCCAACTGAACAGAACCCACTGGGGTACCTTGCTGGTGCGCACGTCATTTTGCCGCGTTTCCATCTGGCCGTCGCCGTCGGTGTCGATAAGATAGTATGGCGCACCGCTCGAAGGGAGTATCTTCACCATATAGAGGCGGCCGCTGAGGCGGTATTCCTGCACCGTGTCGGCGCCGCGCCGGGTGATGGTGACCTCCGGCTCCAGTGCCTGACCACTCTCCACCTGCTCAGGAATCAACGGCGGCTCCGGTGCGGGCTCAAGGCCTGCTGGCGGCGGCGTGGCGGGCGCTTCTGCGCCATAAGCGCCAGCACAGAAGATGAGGGAAAAGGTGAACAGGGTGCGTTTCAGGATGGCAGCGCGCATGTTATTGTCCTTAAAGGGCACCTCTAAAAATGCGTCTTTTGCTCCAATACTGCGTTGCAGCTTGTCTCCGCTGCTCACATACTGGGGTGTATGCTGCGCTGCTCGCCTGCGCTGCGCCTTGTCTTGAAGCAAAATCCATCATTTTTAGAGATGCCCTACATTATAGAGTCGTTGCGGTTAGAGCAGGATGCTCCGATCCTCGGTTTCGGGGTCCATGCCGTGGTATTCATAATGGCAGAAGATAGCATCCACCACCTCGTGCGGCTTGTCCAGTACCTGAATCAGGTCGAGATCAGCGGCGTCAATCATGCCTTCCGGCACCAGCGTGTTGCGGAACCAGTCGAGCAGTCCGGTCCAGAACGGCGCGTGCATCAGAATTACCGGGATGCGGCGGATTTTGTGTGTTTGCAGCAGGGTAAGAATTTCCGCCATCTCATCCAGGGTGCCGAATCCGCCCGGTAATATGACGTAGGCCGAGGCGTATTTTACGAACATCACCTTGCGCGAAAAGAAATGGTGGAAGTTGATGGAGATGTCCTGATAGGCGTTGCTGGACTGTTCGTGCGGCAGCATGATGTTGAGCCCCACGCTGGGCGACTTGCCCGCGAGCGCGCCCTTGTTCACCGCCTCCATCAGGCCCGGCCCGCCGCCGCTAATGATGGAGAAGCCCGCATCGGACAACGCGCGTGCGACTTCTTCGCCCATCCGGTAATAGGGGTGCCCCGGCGCGGTGCGCGCCGAGCCGAAGATGCTCACCGAAGGCTTGATCTGCGACAGCCGCTCGAAGCCCTCGATGAACTCGGCCATGATCTGGAAGATTTTCCACGACTCGCGCGACAGCGACTTGTCGTCGATGGGGCGGTGGGCAGTTTTGCGTTGTTCAGTCATAATGACAAGTTCTCAATGCCTCAGGCGCAGCATGACAAAAAACAGCCTCTTGTTGCTG
The DNA here is from genome assembly GCA_027624315.1 of Pseudomonadota bacterium. Taxonomy (GTDB): domain Bacteria; phylum Pseudomonadota; class Gammaproteobacteria; order SURF-13; family SURF-13; genus JAQBXX01. The sequence continues at coordinate 15,902 of JAQBXX010000001.1, read as the reverse complement.
ATCGACGGTTCGTCCTATCTCTACCGCGCGTTTCACGCTATGCACGATGCCGATCTCAAGAACGCGCGCGGCGAGCCGACGGGCGCGGTGTATGGCGTCATCAACATGGTGCGCAAACTGCTGGAAGAGGTGAGCCCGCAGTATGTGGCCGTAGTGTTCGATGCCAAGGGCAAGACCTTCCGCGACGATCTCTTCGCCGCCTACAAGGCGCAGCGCCCCTCCATGCCGGACGATCTCAGCGAACAGATCGCACCGCTGCACGCCATTATACATGCATTGGGATTGCCGCTGCTGATGGTGGATGATGTCGAGGCCGACGACGTGATCGCCACCCTGGCGGTGCAGGCTACCGCAGAGGGCATACCGACGCTGATCGCAAGCTCGGACAAGGATCTCGCGCAACTCGTGGACGGCCACGTCACGCTGGTGAACACGATGAGCAACCAGCGCCTCGACCGCGCCGGTGTGATCGCCAAGTTCGGCGTGCCGCCGGAACGCATCATCGATTACCTCGCGCTGGTGGGCGACACCTCGGACAACGTGCCTGGCGTGCCCAAGGCCGGCCCCGTCACCGCCGTCAAATGGCTCACGCAGTACGGCACACTCGACAATCTGGTGGCGCATGCGGATGAGGTCGGCGGCAAGGTGGGCGAGAGCCTGCGCGCGAGCCTTGCGCAACTGCCGCTGGCGCGTGCGCTGCTCACGCTGAAACAGGACGTGCCGCTGCCACACGGCCCGCGCGACCTCGTGCGCCGCGCGCCGGACGTGGCGGCGCTGCGCGAGTGGTACGCGCGGCTGGAATTCAAGACCTGGCTGGAGCGGCTGACGCCTGCGAAAAATGACGCGCCGCCGCCTGTGGCCGCACCCACACCAGCGCCGCCTTCGATTTTTCTGCAGGCCGCCGTCCTGCTGGAGAGCGCAGCGCTGGTGCACGACTGGCTCGGCGCGCTCGCGTCAGGCGTACCACTTGCGCTGGCCGTCGAAACCACAGGCACGGACTACATGCAGGCCACACTCACCGGGCTCGCCTTGCACGCAGGTACGGAGACCGCCTATGTGCCGCACGCACTGCTTGAAGCGCTGCGCCCCACGCTCGAAGATGCGCGCATTCCCAAGCTCGGCCACGATCTCAAGTTCAGCATGAACGTGCTGGCGCGGCACGGCATCGCGCTCGCCGGATTGCGTTTTGATGTGATGCTGGAATCCTACGTGCTGAACAGCGTTGCCACACACCATGATTTGCCCGCGCTGGCGGGGCACTATCTGTCTGAAACCATGACGCCGCCGGACGCCGCTGCTTGCGTGCAGATGAGTGTACGCCTGCACGCAACCCTCGCGCCGCAGCTTCAACGCACGGGCGGTGTGCAAAAACTGTACGACGACATCGAGTTGCCGCTGGTGCCGGTGCTGTCGCGCATCGAGCGCACCGGCGTGCGCGTGGACGCCGCCCTGCTGCATAAGCAGAGCGCGGAACTGGGCGCGCGTCTGGGCGAGCTTGAGCAGGCCGCCCATGCCAGCGCGGGGCAACCGTTCAACCTCGGCTCGCCGTTGCAGATTCAGGACATCCTCTACGGCAAGCTGAATCTGCCGGTGCTGAAAAAAACGCCCAAGGGCCAGCCGTCCACGGCGGAAGACGTGTTGCAGGAACTCGCGCTCGACTATCCACTGCCGCGTCTCATCCTCGAACACCGCGCGCTCTCCAAACTGAAATCGACCTACACCGACCGCCTGCCGGAGCAGATCGACCCCGCCACCGGGCGCGTACACACCAGCTACCATCAGGCCGTGACCGCGACCGGGCGGCTGTCGTCGAGCGATCCCAATCTGCAAAACATTCCCATCCGCACCGAGGAAGGGCGCCGCATCCGCCAGGCGTTCGTAGCGCCGCCGGGCTACAAAATCCTCGCCGCCGATTATTCGCAGATCGAGCTGCGCATCATGGCGCATCTGTCGGGCGACGCAGGACTGCTGCGCGCCTTTACCGGCGCGCAGGACATTCACAAAATCACCGCCGCCGAAGTCATGGGCATCCCTCTGGAACAGGTGAGCGCCGAGCAGCGGCGCGCGGCCAAGGCGATCAACTTCGGGCTCATCTACGGCATGTCAGCGTTCGGGCTCGCGCGCCAGCTTGGCGTGGATCGCGCGGCGGCGCAGGAATACATCGAGCGTTATTTCGCGCGCTACCCCGGCGTGAAGACGTTCATGGATACCACGCGCGCGCAGGCGCACACGGACGGTTTTGTGGAGACCCTGTTCGGGCGACGCCTGTATCTGCCCGAGATCAACGCCCGCAACATGAACCGCCGCCAGTACGCCGAGCGCACCGCCATCAACGCGCCGATGCAGGGCAGCGCCGCCGACATCATCAAGCTCGCCATGCTGCGCATCGACGCTTGGCTCGCGGCGGGCGGAACAGATGCGCGCATGGTCATGCAGGTACACGATGAGCTGGTGTTCGAGGTGGCCGAAGGCGTAGTGGACACTGCCGCCGAGACGATCCGCACCCACATGACCGAGGTAATGCGCTTGTCAGTCCCGCTGGTGGTGGATGTCGGCACGGGCGCCAACTGGGACGAGGCCCATTGAGGGCAGAGAAAAGAGAAAAGAGGCAAGAGATAAAGAGAGAAACCGCGGTACAGATAACCGGACTCCGGCTTATACCATTGATTTCAAGAGTATTTTCTTTGCTCTTATATCTTTTCTCTTTTCTCTGCCGTCAGATGAACTTTTCCCGGCACGTCCAGTCTCATAATTCAGAGCGCAAGCAATTGCGCTCCCCGTTCCCTCCCTGAACGGGTCTCCTTAGCCCGGCACAAGCCGGGTGACGCTTGCCCTGGTTCTTCCCCCCCCTAGAACCAGGGCTTTTTTTGGCTGATACCTGATAATGCCGTATAATGCCGCGCACGCCACACCCACTTAAGCCACCCAAACTCTTGCCCCAGCCATGACTACGCCTGCCAGACCCCGACGCACTGCGGGTGCGATTCTGCTCGAATTCCTGGGTTCGATGAACCTTGCCATCACGCTGCTGGTGGCGGTGGCGTTCTCTTCGGTGATCGGCACCATCCTCAAGCAAAACGAGCCATACCAGAATTACATCCTCGAGTTCGGGCCATTCTGGTTCGAGGTTTATAAATCGCTCGGCCTGTACGATGTCTACAGTGCCGCCTGGTTTCTGGTCATCATGACCTTTTTGATTACTTCCACCAGCGTGTGCGTATATCGCAACGGGCCGAGGATGCTGCGCGACATGCGTGCGTACCGCGAAGATACTGCCGAGCGCTCGTTGCGTGCATTCCACAACAAGGCGGAATGGAGCTTTGCGCACACCCCCGATGTGTTGCGCGAGGTGGTGATGCGTCACCTCCTTTCATACGGCTACCGTCTGCGCGTGAAGCAGCACGACGATCATACGGTGGTGGCCGCGATGAAGGGCGCCGCCAATCGCCTGGGTTATCTCGGTACGCACATCGGCGTGGTGGTGGTGTGTGTGGGCGCGCTGCTGGACGGCAATCTGCCGCTCAAGTTCGCCGAGCTCACCGGCAAGGTGCGCGTGGAGACACGCCAGCTTCCTTCGACGGAGGTGCCAGCGATCAGCCGGCTGTCGGCGGACACCGCTTCGTTCCGTGGTCTGGTCACCATCCCCGAGGGGGCCACGGTGAACTACGTCGGCCTCAAGTTGCGCGACGGTATCCTGCTGCAGGAATTGCCCTTCCAGGTGAAGGTGGCGGACTTTCGCATTGAACAGTATGACAACGGCCAGCCCAAATCATTCGAGAGCGATCTGGTGATTTACGACGGGGAGGGGCAGGTGCCGCAGAAGCAGACGATCTCGGTCAATCACCCCTGGTTCTACAAGGGCTACGCGATCTATATCGTCAGCTTCAGCGACGGTGGTTCGAAGCTGAAGTTGCAGGCCTGGCCGCTGGCCGGTGCAGCCCCCGTGCAAACGCTGCAGGGCGAGGTCGGCAAGAGTCTGAAGCTCGCCGGTGCGAGCGGGCCGCGCACGATCGAGTTTGGGGATTTCCGTTTGTATAACGTCAAGCCGGCACCCGCAGGTTCGGGCAAGCAGTTTCAGGATATCGGCCCCAACTTTACCTTCAAGTTGCGTGATGAAAGCGGCGTTGCGCTTGAGTATGAAAACTACATGCAGCCGCAGGAGCACGAGGGGCGCTGGTACCTGGTGAGTGGTGTGCGCGACAATCCCGATGCGGAGTTCACTTACCTGCGTATCCCGGTGGACACAGCAGGCGGTATCGGGCGCTTCATGCGTTTTCGTGCCGCGCTGCTCGATGCGCAAAAAGTGCGGATGGCTGTGCAAAAAACTGTACAGGAGCCAATGACCGCAGGCCTGGCGCCAGATCCGCGCATGCAGCAGGCGTTGACAGCGCTGCTCGAGAAGCTGCTGGCACAGTTCAATGCAGGCGGATTTGAAACCGTGACGGAGTTTGTCCAGCAGAGCCTTCCGCAGGAGCAGCGCGCAGAGACGGCACGGCTTTATGTCGAATTCCTGCACCAGACGCTGCGTGAACTGTACGATGGCGCGGCCGCCGGTGAGGGCGGCAGCATCACCCAGGCGGATCACAGCCGATTCTTCGATGATGCGGTGAATGCACTCGGAGTGCTGCGTGATTATGGCTCACCCTGGTTCCTGCAACTGGCGGATTTTCAGCACATCGAGGCCGCCGTCTTGCAGGTCACGCACGCGCCAGGCAAGAGCATCGTGTATACAGGCTTTGGTCTGCTGATCATGGGTGTGTTCATCATGTTTTATCTGCCACAGCGGCGCGTGTGGGCCTTGTTGCGGCAGGAGGGCGGCATGACCCGTGTCGTGTTTGCGGGCAGCACCAACCGTGACTCACTCGGTTTCGCCAAGGACTTTGCAGAGTTGCACACGGGGCTGGAGGCGCGGCTCAGGGCTTTATGATATACATAGCAGCAGTAGTGTCCGGTTAAATTGCATATTTGCAGCCGACAGCCCAACAATAGTGCGGATTGTAGCGTAAATAATTTGGTGCCGATTTGAAATCGCTCATCATTTTGTGGCTCTTATGGATCAACAGGTGCATGCTTAAAATCGGCAATTTTCAATTTAACCGGACAGTAGTGACATAGCAGCACTAAATCAGGAGATCGGGATATGGCCGTTACACGCGATAGCATGGTGAAAGGCTTCGACAAGCGCCCGTTTTTCGGCGCGCTGTCGGGCTTCGACTGGTTGTTCGCCGCGCTGGTGCTCGCCGGCGCGGGCTATGTGCTATACCGCTACGGCGCGGTGATGGATGTCTACGAAATCATCATTCTCAGCGGCGTGGCGCCTGCGGTGATCGCGCAGGGCTGGCACTGGAAGGCAGTGCGCGCGATGCTGCTCGCGGTTGCGTTGCTCAGCCTGTCGGCGGTGTGGATCTATGGCGCAAGTCTGGATGCGGCGCAGACCAGTTTCCTACTCAAGTTTCTGATTTCCAGTCAATCCGCAATCATGTGGATGAGCGTGCTGTTCGTGATGGCCACCGTCACTTATTTCGGCGCGCTGTTTCTGCGCTCCGATTTCGCGGGCCACGTGGCTTCCGCATTCACCTGGTCGGCGGCGGCGATGGGTCTCACCGGCATGCTGGTGCGCTGGCGCGAGTCCTATCTCATTCATGTCGATTATGGCCACATCCCCGTCAGCAACCTGTATGAAGTGTTTGTTCTGTTTTCCGTCATTACCGCGCTGCTGTATCTCTATTACGAAGGCCGCTACCAGACGCGCGCGCTGGGCGGTTTTGTGCTGCTCATCATCAGTGCCGCGGTGGGCTTCGTGCTCTGGTACACCTTCGATCGTGGCGCGAGCGGCATTGCGCCGCTGGTGCCTGCGCTGAAAAGCTACTGGATGAAAATCCACGTGCCGGCAAACTTCATCGGCTACGGCTCATTCTCGATCGCGGCGATGGTCGGCGTCGCGTATCTGTTGCGCGAGCGCGCCGGGCGCATGAACCCGCAGGGCCTCTTTGCCACACGCATGCCAGCGCTCGACGTGCTGGATGATGTGATGTACAAAGCGATCACCTTCGGTTTCGGATTTTTCACCGTCGCCACCGTGCTTGGCGCGCTGTGGGCGGCGGAGGCGTGGGGCGGCTACTGGTCGTGGGATCCGAAGGAAACCTGGGCGCTGATCGTGCTGCTCAACTACGCCGCATGGCTGCACATGCGCTTTTCCAAAGGCTGGCGCGGACGCCCGATGGCGTGGTGGGCAGTGGCCGGATTATTCGTCACCCTGTTCGCCTTTCTCGGCGTGAATATGTTTTTATCGGGCCTGCATTCCTACGGCTCGCTGTAAGGGATCCACTGACTTATTCCAGTATGCAATCAAAGATGATACCGAGGCGGCAAGGAGTGAGCGAGGAGACAGTACAAGTCAGTACGGCGACGAGCGAACGACGCAGCCAACAAAGGTAGCGCTTTGAGTGCGACCTGGAATTATTTAGGCCCCGCGCCGTAGATGTAGCGCGCGAACGTGGCGACGTCCATGCTCATGCGCCGGATCAGGTGGTCGAGGCTGATGATGGCGTGTTCGAGCAGGTTCACCGCGATGTAGGGGTGCTCGACACGGAGGCGCTGGTATTTCACGCGCGTGAGTTTGAGCAACTGCGTGTCGGCGCTCATCGCGCGCATGCGCACCGAGCGCGGCTCGCGGTCGAAGAATGACATCTCGCCCATCAGTTCGCCTTCCTGCATGCGGCCCGCTTCAATCTCCTCGTTACCCTCCTCGTAAAACAGCGCGGCCTCACCCTTGACGACGAAGTACAGCGCCTCGCCCACGTCGCCGATGTCGGCGATGATGTCTTTCTTGTGAAAGCTCACCAGCTCGGTATAATCGAGCAGGGTGCTGACTTCATTGAGCGTGAGCGACTCGCACAAATATTGCTGGTTGAGAAACTGGGTGAGACTGACTTTATCCATGGTGATCGGCCCCTGTCGTGAGTGGCATTTGCTGTCAGTGCATAGCATAAAAGATTCTGGTTCTCCTGTCTGCGTCTAACCTCATCTATGAAAGCCGCTGAATTGTTGGTGAAATGCCTGGAAAACGAGGGTGTCGAATTCATCTTCGGCATTCCGGGCGAGGAAAACCTGCACGTGATGGACGCGCTGACGGGGTCTTCCATACGCTTCATCACCACGCGCCACGAGCAGGGCGCGGCGTTCATGGCTGACGTGTACGGGCGCGTCACCGGGCGCCCCGGCGTCTGCCTGGCCACGCTGGGGCCGGGCGCCACCAACCTCGTCACCGGGGTGGCCGACGCCAACATGGATCACGCGCCGCTCATTGCCATCGCCGGGCAGGCGAGTACCACGCGCCTGCACAAGGAGTCGCATCAGGTGCTGGACCTGCAGGCGCTGTTCCGGCCCATCACCAAATACACCTCGCAACTGCTCGAGGCGGAGATCATTCCCGAGGTGGTACGCAAGGCGTTCAAGCTCGCGCAGACGGAAAAGACCGGCGCCTGTTTTATCGACTTCCCGGAAAACATCGCGGCACTGGAGATCGACGCCGCACCGCTGCGCGTGCAGTTTGCCACACCGCCGGAGCCGTCTGCGGACCGCGTACGCGCCGCCGCCGAGGTCATCAGCAACGCGCAAAATCCGCTGATACTCGCCGGCAACGGCGTGGTGCGCGCGCACGCCTGCCGCCAACTGGCGGAATTCGCCGAACGCCTGCAGATTCCGGTCGCCAACACCTTCATGGCGAAGGGCGTGATTCCATTCAAACACCCGATGGCGCTCGGCAGCGCGGGGCTGCAGGCGCATGACTACGTTAACTGCGGTTTCGACCGCGCCGATGTCATCATCTGCGTGGGTTACGACCTGGTCGAATATCATCCGTGCCTGTGGCACCCGACCTGCGACCGCAAGATCATCCACATCGACATGTCGCCCGCCGAGGTGGACGCGAGCTACATCGTGGAGGTGGGTGTGGTGGGCGACATCGGCCTGAGTCTCACGCGCATCGCGCAAGCCGCAACACCGCGCACACGCGAAACGCTACGCCCGTTGCGCGCGGCGCTGATCGACGACATGAACCGGCACCGCGACGACGCGTCGTTTCCGGTCAAGCCGCAGAAGATCATCTGGGATTTGCGCACCGCGCTCGGCCTCGACGACATCGTGGTGTGCGACGTGGGCGTGCACAAGTTGTGGATGGCGCGCATGTTCCGCTGCGAGCAGCCCAACACCTGCATCATCTCCAACGGCTTCGCCAGCATGGGCATCGCCGTGCCGGGCGCGGTCGCGGCCAAACTCGCGCACCCCGAACGCAAGGTGGTCGCGGTGACGGGCGACGCGGGCTTCCTCATGAACTCGCAGGAGATCGAAACCGCGCTGCGCGTCGGCACCGCGCTGGTCATTCTGGTATGGAACGACGGCGGCTACGGACTCATCGAGTGGAAGCAGAAAAATGCGTTCGGCAGAAGTTCGAATGTGCGTTTCAACAATCCCGACCTGGTGAAATATGCCGAATCGTTCGGCGCCAAAGGTTATCGCATCGAGCGCGCGGCCGATCTCCTGCCCACCCTCAAAAAGGCCATTGCCGACAATACCGTGAGCATCATCGACTGTCCGGTGGATTACAGTGAAAATCAGAGATTGGCCGAGAAGCTCGGCCAGATGATTTGCCCGCTATAAATTTATCCTCCGCGGGCTCATACCGCGCGGTGCGAAATCTTAATTGAGTTCGTGCCATGAAACTTAACGGCTAACGCCTTGTCCGACGTTGACATGGACGGCATACGCACTATACTGGGCTCATGATGAAGGCACGTAAATTAGCTCACCTGTGGCTTGCACTGCTGCTGGCGCTGGGCCCGGTATCATCGGCGCTGGCTATGGCGGCATTCGGTGCCGCCGATGCGCACCACCATAACGCCGTGGTACTGGATGTGCATGACAGTGCAGCGCAGGGCGACGTGTCACCCCCGGACACCGACCACGGCACCGACTACGGCACCGGCCACAATCATGCCACCTGCGGCGTTGCCTGCATGGCGGCGCTGATGTCCGGCCATTCATCAACCACCATCTCTTCTTCTGCAACGTTGTATGCTCTGCTCTTCATCCCGGTCACCGGGATGGTATTCCCGCCCCACGTAAGACCCCCCCAAGCCTCTTAAGCTGGTCTATTCAGGTTTCGGGCCTTTTCTGCCCTTAGCTTGAGCATCGTCTGGCGCTTTATGCCCGGCGGTCGTTTTTAACTTCAGTTAAGAGGGTACAATCATGCTCAAAAAACATTCGTCAGCCTTGACGTCTGTGTTGGTGGCGGTTTCGGCCTGCGCCATGATTTTCACCAGCTCTGTGTCTGGCGCTGAAAAGGGTGACTCCACTCGTCACATAAGCCACGCAGACATACATCACAAGACCGATACTGATAAAAACTCCGTTAGCAAGCCGGGTGCGGCGGAACGAATTGTAACCATCACCGCACTGGATATCAGGTATGACTTGCCGGCACTGAAAGTAAAGACCGGTGAGACCGTGCGCTTCGTTGTTACCAATAAGGGCAACTCGATGCATGAGTTTGTCCTGGGTGATGCCGCAGAACAGGCCGAGCATGAAAAGATGATGCAGGGTATGCGCGGCATGATCATGGCAGATGAGGCCAATGCCATTCGCCTCAAGCCGGGTGAGACCAAGGAATTGGTATGGACGTTCGCCAAGGCAGGCACTCTCGAGTATGCCTGTCATCAGCCGGGACACTACGCTGCGGGCATGGTGGGCAAGATCGTTGCGTACTAAGCTTCAGGTGGGGTACTTCTAATGAGTAAAACGATAATGTGGCGCGGGTTGTCACTGATGGCGGTGATGCTCACTTCCCAAATATGTGCCGCAGACACCTCACGGGATTTACGCGAGGCGCTGGATAAGGCCTGGGCGCGCAATGCGGAAGCCAGCACGTTGGAGGCCAGACGCGCGGAAATTACGGCGCAACGTACGGCGGCCAGCAGTCTCTTCCCCGGCGCGCCTGCGCTGGAGTTTTCTGATCGCAGTGACCGCTACACGGACAATCGTGGCCAGGATGAGCTGGAGGCGGGTGTTAGTGTGCCGTTGTGGCTGCCTGGACAGCAGGCCGCGCGAGCCGAAGAGGTCAATGCAGCCGAGGCCAACCTGAATCAAGCGATGCAGGCATTGCGCTTAAAACTCGCTGGTGAATTGCGCGAGGCGATATGGGCCGTCACGCTCGCGGCAAGTCAGGTAGTGGTTGCCGAACAGCACTTGGAGACGGCAAAGAAATTAGAGGCAGATGTAAGGCGGCGTGTCGCGGCGGGGGATTTGGCGCAAACGGATCTGAATCTGGCGCAAAACGGCACCCTCATCGTGCAGGCGGCGTTGCTTGAGGCGCAGACTCGATTGTTTCAGGCCGGGCAGAGCTACTCGATTCTGGTTGGAGCACCCCCTGTCGTCGCCGGGCAGGAGGAAGCGCTGCTACCACCGGCTACGCTGGACGAACATCCCAGGCTTACGGCTGCGCGCAGTGCCATAGCTTACGCGCAAGCACAACTGCACGTGGCAAATGCTGCGCGGCGCGATAGCCCTGAACTTACACTGAGTACCCGGCGCGAGCGGCGTGATGACAGCGAGTCCTATGACCAGAGCATAGGCATTGCTTTGCGATTGCCTTTCGCCACAGAGGCACGCAATCGGCCGTTGACCGCCAGCGCAGAAACTGCGCTGACTCAAACTCAGGCTCAATATGAGCAGGCGCGGCGGCAACTCGAAGTGGAGATCAAACAGGCCGAGCAAGGTTTTCAGGCCGCGCAGCAAGCCTTGGCGATCAGCGCGACCCAGCAACGCCTGATGGCTGAGAATGCGGTTCTGCTGCAAAAATCTTTTGATCTCGGCGAGTTGAGTCTGGTCTTGTTGCTGCAAGCCAAGAATGCGGCCTTCTCCGCCGAGCAGGCCTATACACAACAAAAGATTGCCCTGGCCTTGGGCAAGGCGCGGCTTAATCAAGCACAAGGAATTTTGCCATGAATAAATTACAAAGATGTTTGCTGACGCTGACGCTGACGCTGACGTTGATTCCAGTAACCTGGTCAACGGTGGTACTGGCGGATGCCGGGCACGGTGATGAAGCATCGCCTTCCGCCGCTGACTCAACACTGGAGCCGCGCATTACAGCAAGATCCAATACCGTCGAATTGGTAGGCATCCTTCGTGACGCCACACTCTGGCTGTATGTGGATCGTTACGCAAGCAACGAACCCATGGATGGCGCGCGGATTACCGTGACGAAAGGTACTGCGAGGTCAGAGGCCAAACCAGAGGGGCAGGGGTTGTACAGCGTCACACAAAAATGGCTGGCGCAACCGGGTAAACATGAAGTGCAGGTTACGGTGGCAGTGGACGGAGTGAGCGACACATTAAAGGGTACTCTGGAAATCCCGGCCGCGATGGCCGATGGTCATGGGGGTACATGGCTGGGCTATGCAAAATGGACAGGGCTGGTGGTTGTGGTGCTGGGTTTGCTCGCAGGTTTTTTGAAGTGGCGCAAAGTCAATGCTGTGGTATTGCCACTCCTGCTGCTGACGCTGCTTTCCAGTGTCCCTGATTCATCATGGGCTCACGGTGATGAAGATCACGGAGATAACAAGTCACCAGCCGAGGCGGCAGCGCCCGCTCTCCCGGTAGCCTCCGGCGCGGCCAACCTGGCCGGCGCCAATACCGGCGCCAAACGCTTGCCTGATGGCGGTTTATTCCTGCCCAAGCCCGCGCAGCGCCTGCTCAACATACGCACCCAGTTGGCCGCAGTGCGCGACATCCCGCGCACGGTTGAGCTTAATGGCCAGATCATCAGCGATCCCAACTACAGCGGCCGTGTGCAGGCTTCGCAGGCAGGACGGATTGATGCGCCTGAGCAGGGTCTCCCGCACAGCGGGCAGCCGGTCAAAAAGGGAGAGGTGCTGGCCTACCTTACGCCGATCATGTCGAGTCTCGAAGCCAGTGTACAGCAGGCGCAACTTGCCGAGATCAATGCGAATCTGTCGCTCACCGAAAAAAAGGTGCAGCGTCTGGAGCAGCTTGTCGGCAGCATCCCGCAAAAGGAAATCGACGCGGCGCACGCCGAGTTGCAGAGCTTACGCGATCGCAAAGTTGCACTCTCCGCAGGCATGGCTCATCCCGGGGCACTGCGTACTCCGGTGTCGGGTGTCATTCATCACAGAAACCTGGTAGTGGGACAAATCGTCGAGGCACGCGAGCTGCTGTTTGAGATCATAGACCCCGCCAAGCTGTGGGTGGAGGCCGTGACCTATGATGCCGCGCTGGCCGATCAGGTCAAAGCGGCCTACACGGTGCTGAGCAGTGGGCAGGCCGTGACGTTGACTTACCTCGGACAGGCATTCCATCTCCACGAACAGGCCTTGCCGATGCAGTTCAAGTTCGATGCGCCCCCCCCTGAATTGAGCGTCGGTCAACCGCTCAGGGTCTATGTTGAAACCAAGCAAAGCCTGCGCGGCATTGTGTTGCCGCAGGAGAGCGTGGTGAAGGGTAGTAATGACGAACTTCAGGTTTGGGTGCACAGCGAGGCCGAGCGGTTTACGCCAAAGAAAGTGCGGGTGCAAAAACAGAGCGACAACAGCCTGGCCGTGTTGGAAGGCCTTGAGGCTGGAGAACGTGTGGTGACTGAAGGTGCGGCGCTGTTGGGTCAGTTCCGCTGAGGAGGCGCACATCATGTTCAAAGCCATTGTAGAGTTGAGCCTGAAGCAGCGGTTGTTTGTCCTGGTCGCTTCGCTGTTGCTGTTGCTGTATGGGTGGTTCGCTTTGCAACAGTTGCCCGTGGATGTGTTTCCCGATCTCAACAAGCCCACGGTCACGATCATGACCGAGGCGAGCGGCATGGCGCCCGAAGAGGTCGAGCAACTCATCAGCTTTCCGGTTGAGACCGCCATGAACGGCCTGCCGGGCGTCACGCGCGTGCGCTCGGTGTCCGGCATCGGTCTTTCCATCGTCTATATCGAATTCGGCTGGGACACGGAGATTTACCGCAATCGCCAGCAGATCGCGGAGCGCCTGAATCTGGTGCGCGAGCAGATGCCGCCCGGCATCACGTCGCAGATGGGGCCTATCACCTCCATCATGGGCGAGATTATGCTGATCGCCATGCAGGCGAGCGGTGAGGTTACATCCATGCAGGTGCGCGAAGCGGCGGACTGGGTGGTGCGCCCGCGCCTGCTGACGATAGCCGGCGTGGCGCAGGTCATCCCGATCGGCGGCGAGGTCAAGCAGTATCAAGTCACGCCCAACGTGGTGATGTTGCGGCGCCTCGATGTGGGACTGGAAAAATTGGAGCTTGCGCTGCGCGACTTCGCAGTGAATACCAGCGGGGGATTTTTACAGCAGGGCGCGGCGGAATACCTGATCCGCAACATCGGCCGCACCACGCGCATCGAAGACTTGCAAAATCTGGTGGTGGATTATCGCAACGATCAGCCTGTTTTGCTCAAACAGGTGGCCAGCGTACAGTTCGCAGCCAAGCTGAAACGCGGCGACGCCAGCTTCAATGGCAAACCGGCGGTGATTCTCTCGGTGCAGAAACAGCCGGGCGCGGACAGTGTCCAGCTCACGCGCGAGGTTGAGGCTGCGCTCGCCGAACTGGGGAAGTCGCTGCCCGGCGGCATCAGCGTGAACAATATCCTGTTCAAGCAGGCCGACTTTATCGAAAGCTCCATCACCAATGTGCAGCAGGCGCTGCGTGACGGCGCACTCATGGTGGCGGTGGTGTTGTTCCTGTTTTTGCTCAACTTTCGCACCACTTTCATCAGCCTCACCGCGATCCCGCTCTCCATTTTAATCACCGTATTGGTATTCAAGTATTTCAATCTTTCCATCAACACCATGACCCTGGGCGGTCTCGCCATCGCCATCGGCGCGCTGGTGGACGATGCCGTGGTCGGCGTGGAAAACGTACTGCGCCGTCTCAAGCTCAATGTCGCCGGTGAGCGGAGCATCACGCAGGTAATCTCCTCCGCGACCCTGGAGGTGCGCTCGGCCATTGTCTACGCCACGCTTATCATCGTGCTGGTGTTTGTGCCCTTGTTTGCCTTATCGGGTATCGAGGGGCGGCTGCTCGCTCCGTTGGGCATCGCTTATATTGTTTCTATTCTTGCCAGCATGCTGGTTTCGGTGACGCTGACGCCGGTGCTGTGCTATTACCTGTTGCCAAAAATGAAGGCGCTCGGTCACGGTGACAGTCTGGTCATGCGTACGCTCAAACGCTGGGACACTCGTCTGCTTCACTGGTCGTTCGGACACAGCAAGCCGTTGCTGGTGTCGGCGCTGGGGGCGGTTATCATCGCGGCTGCGCTGGTGCCATATTTTCCGCGCGCCTTCCTGCCGGCGTTTAACGAAGGCACGTTCACAATCAGCCTGCTGATGAACCCGGGCACTTCACTGGAGCAGTCCAATAAGATAGGCGCGCTGGCCGAAAAACTTATTATGCAGGTGCCGGAGGTGACCCAGGTCGGTCGCCGCACGGGCCGCGCGGAACTGGACGAGCATGCGGAGGGCGTGCATTCATCGGAGATAGATGTGGACATCAAACGCTCGGCGCGCAGCCGGGAGCAGATCATCCGGAATATCCGCAATCGGCTCGCCGCTCTGCCCGCAGTGACCAACGTCGGGCAGCCGATCTCACACCGCCTCGATCATCTGTTATCCGGCGTGCGCGCGCAGATCGCGCTGAAAATTTATGGAGATGATCTCGATACCCTGCGCTCGCTGGCGAGCGACATGCAGGCGCGTCTCGGCAAGATACCCGGCCTGGTGGACTTGCAGATCGAAAAACAGGTGCGCATTCCGCAACTCAAGGTCACCATGGATTACACCAGGGCGACGCAATATGGCGTCACCCCGGCGGCGATCAATGCCGCGCTGGAGACGCTCATTAATGGCAAGGATGTCGCCGAGGTGATTGAAAATGGTCGCCGTTTTGATGTCGTGCTGCGCGTCGCCGACAGCGACCGCACTGCGGAGGGTCTGTCCAATCTGCTGATTGAGACACCCGGTGGGCGCATCCCGCTCAAGCTCATCGCCGGGATCAGCGACAGCGACGGCCCGAATCAGATCAGCCGTGACAACAGCCGCCGCCGCATCGTGCTGCTCGGTAACAGCGACGGCACGGACATGGCGCAAATCATCGCCGCGCTGCGCGCGGAACTGGCCAAGACCGCTCTGCCGGAAGGTTACTCCACGCGTCTCGAAGGTCAGTTCCAAGCTCAGGAGGAGTCCACGCGCTTGATCGCCCTGCTGTCACTGATCTCACTCGCGCTTATTTTTCTGGTGCTATACAGCCTCTATCAATCCGTGGCGCTGGCACTGATGGTGATGACCTGTATCCCGCTCGCCTTGGTCGGCAGCGTGATCGCCATGTGGCTCACCGGCATTTCACTTTCCGTCGCCAGCATGGTGGGCTTCATTACGCTGGCCGGCATCAGCACCCGCAACGGCATCCTCAAGCTCAGTCACTACATCCACCTGGTAAAACATGAAGGCGAAGTATTCGGCGAAAAGATGATTGTGCGCGGCTCACTCGAACGCCTGACCCCGGTGCTGATGACCGCGTTGGTCGCCGCCTTCGCGCTGGTCCCGCTGATGTTCGCGGGCGGTGAACCGGGCAAGGAAATTCTGTATCCGGTCGCCGTGGTGATCTTTGGCGGGCTCATCAGCTCCACGTTGCTCGATACCCTGCTGACTCCGGTGATGTTTTATCGGTGGGGAGCGAAGCCGCTGTCAAGGATACTGGCGCACGATCATGGTGACGCGCATGAAACCATGGAGCATCCGTGAAAATGAGATTTTAAAGCCGTCTATACATAGCGCCCTAAATCTACTGCGCGTCTTTGATGCGGGTGCGTGCGGTGCTCGGAATCCTC
>JAQBXX010000042.1 GCA_027624315.1 Pseudomonadota bacterium | reverse complement strand
CTACGCTCGACCCCCTTTGGAAATGGGGTGGTCGCAGGCCGGGGGATTTGAGGCCGCGATGCCCCAGACGATGCTACAGCCCGGCCACTTCCGCGATCACCTTGTTGTTGTGCTGCAGGCGGCGCGCCAGGATGTGGAGCAGGTTGCGCGCCAGGACGTGCGAGATGCGGATCATGGCCCACAGTGTCGCCTGCTTGATGACCAGCAATACGCAATCCTCCGCGGCGATCACGGTGGCGGTGGTGGTGGTGGTGGTCTCGGTCAGGATGGAAATCTCGCCCGCGCACTCGCCGGGCCCGAGCGTAAGAAACGCAGGCTTGGCCGGGCTGGCCAGGTGCACACCCAGACTGCCGGAGAGCACCAGGTAAAGTTTGTCGTTGCTCTGGCCGGGGGCGAGCAACACATCACCCCGCGCCAGCTTCTTCAGCGGGCACGACTCCAGCAGGTGCGACATCCCTTCCAGGCTGACATTGCTGAACAGCGTCGAATGGGATATCTGCGACCGGTACGGCTCGGTCATGCATTTGCTCATAAATCGCCTCGCTTGATGTGGGTGTCAACCCCATCTTTATTACGAAACCTGCATACCCTGCTATCCAACCGCCAAAGAGCCCCTTAAGGTTACCGCATTGCACCGCGCCAGAATAGCCGTGGAGTCGGCCAGCAAGAAAACCCCGACTTGACCGGAGTCCGGTGCCGCTGACGTCCGCACAGGTGGCCTGCTCGGCCCGGACGGGCTGAACCGGCAAACTCCCGTGTGGCGTTTCCCGTGTCAGCACCTCGAGTATCCGGTCCATCTTCCCGTTCAGCTCGCGCAGCAAACCGACCACCATCTCGTCCGCCGAGCCGTCCCCAGCCGCCATGGTCGGGCTTGCGCCCCGCTCCTTTGTGGGGATCAGACGGTACCGGGACTCGAGCGCTCCGTATTCGGCCTCACTGATCACCCGATACTCGACCGGGATGCAATCTTCGATGCGCCCGCTTGACCGCTTTTCCATGCCCGCCATCCCCCGAGGAGCTCCTCGCCCTGACCTTATAAAGATCGCACGCCCTCTAATCTGTTAGAATGATGCAAGGAGTCGGCCAGACAGTCGCTCTGCACCTGAAGCTCAGGCGCGGGGAGGAAAGTCCGGGCTCCACAGGGCAGGACGCCAGGTAACACCTGGGAGGCGCGAGCCTATGGAAAGTGCCACAGAAAACATACCGCCTACGTCTGCGTTCGCGCAGGCAGGTAAGGGTGAAATGGTGCGGTAAGAGCGCACCGCGCAGATGGCAACATGTGCGGCAGGGTAAACCCCGTCCGGAGCAAGACCAAATAGGGAAACACTGGTGCGGCCCGCACCGTTTCCGGGTAGGTTGCTTGAGGTGCGCGGTGACGCGCATCCCAGAGGAATGACTGTCCACGACAGAACCCGGCTTATCGGCTGACTCCTTCTTTTTGATTTTCAGTTCCTTCAGTTTCCCCCACCGCATCTTGCGCCTCGCTTAAACCGCTTCCGCAGCGGCTTATACGGCCCCTTTCTGTCCGGCGATTTCGCTTGACAACGTCCGCGCTACCTTTCTATAGTGGGAAAATGTGGGGTAAAGTGGGTTAACCCCGAATCAGCCGTGGAGGCAGCGCGTGTTTCGAGGCGTCAACGCACTCAGTCTGGATGCCAAAGGCCGTATGGCGGTGCCTGCCAAGTACCGCGAGCGCCTGATGGCCCAGTGCAACGGAAATCTGGTCGCCACCATCGACCCGGAGGACTGCTGCCTGTGGCTGTATCCGCTGCCGGTGTGGGAAGAGATCGAGCGCGTGCTTGATCGCCTGCCGAGTCTCGACCAGGGTTCACGCCGCATCCAGCGCCTGCTCATCGGCCACGCCACCGAGTGCGATCTCGACGGCCAGGGACGATTGCTGTTGCCGCCCCCGTTACGCGAATTCGCCAAGCTCGACAAGCAGGTGGTGCTTATCGGTCAGGGCAAGAAGTTTGAAATCTGGTCCGAAGAAACCTGGAACGAGCAACGCGCCGCCTGGCTGGAGCAGGATATCGGAGACTACAAGGAGTTATCCGATGACATGAAAAAGCTGTCGCTTTGACGGCGCTGCCTTGACGGCATTGGCAGGCACCCATAGCCATACCCCGGTGTTATTGGAGGAGGCGCTGGCGGGCCTCGCGATCAAGCCGGACGGGCTTTATGTGGACGGCACTTTCGGGCGTGGCGGCCATGCCGCAGGGCTGCTGCAACGGTTGGGAAAGGACGGGCGCCTGCTGGCGCTCGACAAGGACCCGCAGGCGGTGCAGGCGGGGCTGGAGGGGTTGGCGGCGGACAGGCGTTTCATGATTGAACGAGGGTCGTTCTCGATGCTCAAGCGGCATGTCGAAGGCCGGGGCTGGCTGGGCAAGGTCGATGGTGTTCTACTCGACCTCGGGATGTCGTCGCCCCAACTGGATGACCCGGCACGCGGCTTCAGCTTTCTCAAGGACGGCCCGCTCGACATGCGCATGGACCCGGACAGCGGCATCAGCGCCGCCGCCTGGCTGGCGCAGGCCGCGGAGGACGAGATTGTAGAGGTGTTGCGCGAGTACGGCGAAGAGCGCTACGCGCGGCGCATTGTGCGCGCCATCATCGCCGCCCGCACCCAGACACCTATCACTACCACACGCCAGTTGGCCGAACTTGTATCCGCCGCCAACCCGCGCTGGGAACGCGACAAGCATCCCGCCACGCGCAGCTTTCAGGCGCTGCGTATCTTCATCAACCATGAACTTGACGAACTCGACGCCTGTCTAACCCAGTGCACTGACGTGCTGGCGCCCGGCGGGCGGCTCGCCGTCATCAGTTTTCATTCGCTGGAAGACCGCCTGGTAAAGCGCTTCATCCGCCGCGAGGCGCGCGGCATTGAACTGCCCCCTGAACTCCCCGTGACTCACGCCGAACTGAATCCGCGCTGGCGCGCCGTCGGCAAGGCCCTGCGCGCGGGCGCGGCTGAGGTCGCCGCCAATCCGCGCGCGCGCAGCGCCGTGCTGCGCATCGCGGAGCGCCTGCAATGAATGCGCGGGGAGACACCGTGTTCGCTGCCCTGCTCGTGCTGGCCGCACTGGCAAGCGCATTCGCAGTGGTCTACGCACGGCATGAAGGACGTAAATTATTTATCGATCTGCAGGCACTGCAACAGGTGCGCGACGAGATGGATGTGGAGTGGGGACAGTTGCAACTCGAGCAAAGCACATGGGCCACGCACAGCCGCATTGACCCCATTGCACGCGAACAGCTCGGCATGGCGGTGCCCGCACCCAACACTATTTTGATCATCAAACAACCGTGAACACGACTACGTCTATTACCGTTCACCCCGCACGCCGCCTGGCGGTGCTCGCGCTGCTGGCGCTTGCGGCTGCGGTGCTGGTGTGGCGCGCGGTCGATCTGCACATCGTGCACAAGGAATTCCTGCGCGATCAGGGCGCGGCGCGTTATCTGCGCGTGGTCACGCTGCCCGCGCATCGCGGCATGATCACCGACCGTAACGGCGAACCGCTGGCGGTGAGCACGCCGGTGGAATCGGTGTGGGCCAACCCGCGCGAACTCGCCACCGCGCGCGCCGACTGGCCGCGTCT
Organism: Pseudomonadota bacterium; assembly: GCA_027624315.1. Lineage (GTDB taxonomy): Bacteria > Pseudomonadota > Gammaproteobacteria > SURF-13 > SURF-13 > JAQBXX01. The sequence goes on along the minus strand of JAQBXX010000042.1, from coordinate 4,523 downwards.
TGCCGCGCTGCTCGACCTGGATGCCACCCGCCTCGCCGGCTATCTGGCGACACGGCTGGAGCGCGAGTTCGTCTATCTCAAGCGGCGCATCGACCCCGATCTCGCCGCGCGCGTGATGGCGCTCAATGTCCCCGGTGTCGCGCTCACGCGCGAGTACCGCCGCTACTACCCGGAGGGCGAGGTCACGGCCCACGTGCTCGGCATCACCGGCGTGGACGACAACGGACAGGAAGGCATCGAACTCGCCTACGACGATTGGCTGCATGGCGTGCCGGGCGCAAAGCGCGTCATCAAGGATCGTCTCGGCCGCATCGTGCAGGACGTGGAGAGCCTGCGCATTCCGCGCCCCGGCAGGGAACTGCGTTTGAGCATTGACCGCCGCATCCAGTACCTCGCCTATCGCGAACTCAAAAGCGCGGTGCTCGAGCATCAGGCGCAGGCGGGCTCAGTGGTGGTGATGGATACAACCACCAGTGAAGTGCTGGCGATGGTGAATCTCCCCGCCTATAACCCGAATCGCCCGAGCGAGGTGCACACCGGCCGCACCCGTAACCGCGCCGTGACCGACCTGTTCGAGCCCGGTTCCACCGTCAAGCCGTTCACCGTCGCCGCCGCGCTGGAATCAGGACAGTATCGAGCCGATACCATGATTGACACCGCGCCCGGCCTGCTTCGCATCGGCAGCAGGGAAATCAATGACATCCATGACTACGGCCGCATCGACGTCGCCACCGTGATCCAGAAATCGAGCAACGTCGGCGCCGCCAAGATGGCGCTTGCGCTTCCCGCCAAGAGCCTGTGGCAGACGTTTTCGCATGCGGGCTTCGGCGCTACCACCGGCAGCGGTTTCCCCGGCGAGGCGGGCGGCGTACTGACCTATTACCCGCACTGGCATGAAGTGGACCGCGCCTCGCTCGCCTTCGGCTACGGGCTTTCAGTCACCACGCTGCAACTCGCCGAGGCCTATGCCGCAATCGCGAACGGCGGGCAACTGCACCCGGCGTCGTTCCTGCCCCTGAATACGCCGGTGAATTCCAGCACGGTGATGCAGACCGATACCGCCGCCACCTTGCGCGCCATGCTGGAGCGCGCGACGAATGAGGGCGGCACCGGCCTGCTGGCGCGCGTGACGGGTTACCGCGTGGCGGGCAAGACCGGCACGGTGCGCAAGCACGGGGCCGAGGGCTATGCCAGCGACCGTTATCTTTCACTATTCGCAGGCTTTGCGCCCGCGAGCCATCCGCGCCTGGCGATGGTGGTGATGATCAATGAGCCGGGCGGCACTCAGTATTACGGCGGTCAGGTCGCAGCGCCAGTATTCGCGCATGTGATGGCCGGTGCCCTGCGCCTGCTCAATGTCGCACCGGATGACCTCGCCATAGCTTCACTGCAACTGGCTCAAAACAGCCGCAGCACCGGCTTATATAAGGTGAGCACCCTGCCGGCGCGCGACACGAGTCTGTCCCATGACACGGGAAACGCCGAATGACCGCTGCCTCACGCTCACACCGCAACGCCCCCGCAGCACACAAGCTGTCCACGCTGCTGGCGGATTTCGCCGAGGTCGCCCCGGCGTGCGAGCGCCAGATCTACGGGTTGTCGCTCGACAGCCGCACCACTCGCGCCGGTGATCTGTTTTTCGCCTGCGCCAGCCAAGGACGGCTTAGTGTCGCGGGAGGCAGGACGCCGGGAGCGACTGCGGGCACGCGCACCGACGGCCACGCCTACATTGATCAGGCTAGCCTGGCCGGTGCGGCGGCCGTCGTATGGGAACTGATCCCGGGGCATGCGCATCCTGATCTGCCATCCGATTGCAGCGGACGCAAAGGCCGGATTCCGATGTTCGGCATCGAGCAGTTAAGCCAGCGCGTGGGCGTCATTGCGGAGCGCTTTCATGACTACCCGTGCCGGGAACTCAGCGTCATCGGCATCACCGGCACCAACGGCAAGACCTCGATAAGCCATCTGCTGGCGCAGGTGTTATCAGAAGATAACAAGCCTGCATGCGGTGTAATTGGCACGCTGGGCTATGGGCCGTACGGCAAACTCCAGCCCGCACTCAATACCACTCCCGATGCACTCACCTTACACGCGCTGCTGGCGGAGTTCCGCGCCGCGCATATGCATCACGTGACGATGGAAGTTTCTTCGCACGCGCTGGTGCAGGGACGTGTCAACGGCGTCAGCTTCGATACCGCGGTATTCACCAACCTCACGCGCGATCATCTCGATTATCACGCCGACATGAACGAGTATGGCCTGGCCAAGCGCCGGTTATTCCTCATGCCCGGCCTGCGTCATGCGGTCATCAACGCCGATGACGCGTATGGACACGAACTCATCAGCGCCTTGCCTGCATCCGTGAAGCCGCTCTGTTACGGTCTGACGGCCTCCGCCGCAGGCGGTGTGCGCGGGAGTGAACTCATGCTCAGCCCCGGCGGGCTGCGCATGAAAGTGCGCACGCCCGCCGGGGAAGGTGTTTTGCTCAGCCCCCTGTTCGGCCGCTTCAATGCCTCCAATCTGCTCGCCGCGCTCTCCGTGCTGCTCGCGCTGGGCAAACCGCTGCAAGAATCCATCGAGCGGCTCGCGCAGGCGCATCCCATTCCCGGCCGTATGGAGCGCTTCGGCGGCGGGCGCAAGCACCCGCTGGTGGTAGTGGATTACGCCCACACGCCGGACGCGCTCACACAGGCGCTGCAAACGTTGCGCGAACATATGCCGCCCGACAGCCGGCTGTGGTGCATCTTCGGCGCCGGCGGCGACCGCGACCGCGGCAAGCGCCCGCTGATGGGCAAGGCGGCGCAGGAGCATGCCGACTTCATCGTGCTCACTGACGACAATCCGCGCCACGAAGACCCGGTGCACATCATCGCCGATATCCTCGGCGGCATGTCTAATCCGGATGCAGCCTACATCCACCGTGCGCGCGCCGAGGCCATCGCCTTCGTACTGCACCACACGCTGCCCGGCGACACCGTGCTGATCGCAGGTAAAGGACACGAAGACTACCAGCACATCGGCGACGAAAAAATACCGTTCAGCGATCGTGAGCAGGTGCTGCTCCTGCTCAAAGAGATGGAGCAATGATCGGCATGCCCCTCTCCGCCGCTGCCCGCCTGCTCTGCGCCGAACATCCCGGTGCAGATGTGGAATTTCACGGCGTGAGCACCGATACGCGCAGCCTGCAACGCGGCAATCTGTTCATAGCGCTCTCCGGCCCGCATTTCAACGGTCACCGTTTTGTACCCGACGCTGCGGCCAAGGGCGCGGTGGCGGCGCTAGTGAGCGAGCGCATAGACACCTCGCTGCCGCTGCTCGTGGTGCCGCATACGCGCACCAGCATGGGCCAGCTCGCCACCGCCTGGCGCGCGCGCTTCTCACTGCCGCTCATTGCTGTCACCGGCAGCAACGGCAAGACCACGGTGAAGGAAATGATCGCCGCGATCCTGACGCAGAGCGGGCCGGGGCTGGTCACGCACGGCAATCTCAACAACGACATCGGCGTGCCGCTCACGCTGTTCCGTCTCGACGGTAACCAGCGTTACGCGGTAATTGAAATGGGCGCCAACCACCCGGGCGAGATCAACTATCTCACACACATCGCGCAACCGACAGTCGCGCTCATCACCAACGCCGCGGCGGCGCATCTCGAAGGTTTCGGCAGCATTGAAGGCGTGGCGCGCGGCAAGGGTGAAATCTTTGCCGGCCTCAGCGCCGACGGCATCGCCATCATCAACGCCGACGACGCGCACGCGGAGCTGTGGCGCACGCTCGCGGGCCGCCACCGCACACTCAGTTTCGGGATGATCCATCCTGCGGATGTGAGCGCGCAATGGGAAGCGCACGCCGACGGCAGCGTGCTGCACCTGGTGACTCCGGCGGGCAGGCTTGCGCTGCGCCTCAAACTTCCCGGCCAACACAACGCGATGAATGCACTCGCGGCTACCGCCGCTGCGCTTGCTGCCGGTGCGCCGCTCACCAACATCCAGTATGGTCTGGAAAATATGCAACCGGTCGCGGGCCGGCTGCACATCCGCGCCGGCCGTAATGGCGCCCGCATCATTGATGACAGCTACAACGCCAACCCGGCCTCTCTCGCCGCAGGCCTTGCGGTGCTTGCCGCACAACCCGGCACGAAGTGGCTGGTGCTGGGCGATATGGCGGAGTTGGGGCCTGACGCCGAACGTCTACACAGCGAGGTGGGGCAGAGAGCGCGCGCGGCTGGCGCCGAGCGACTTTACTGTGTGGGTACACTGAGCCGCGAGGCCGCACAAACCTTCGGCCCGGGCGCGCACTACTTCACTACGCAAGCCGAACTCATTGATGCGCTTGCCGCCGCGCTTGCAGACCAACATCCAGGCTCCATCACGCTGCTGGTGAAGGGCTCACACAGCGCACAGATGGAGCGCGTGGTCGCGGCACTCACTCAGGAGACATGATGTATGACGACACCTCATAAATTATGTCTCCTGAGTAAATACCGTGTTTACTCTACCCCCACCCTGTCCCGCCCCCCCCCCCAC
>JAQBXX010000008.1 GCA_027624315.1 Pseudomonadota bacterium | reverse complement strand
AACTTCGACCAGTGGCAATCTTTAATTTTTCAACAGTATTTGGACGCATTAAAGATTCGTTAGCGAAAATAAACCTAAGAAGATGAGATGAATTGCCACCATGTGATACGGATTCGACACCTTAACTTTACAAGGGGGTAAGGGAATGGGACTTTTCGATTTATTCAAGAGCAAACCGACTAAAGAGCAGACTTTCCTTACCTTCAGAGACCGACTCTTATCGCTATACGGGGTCAATAACCCCAGCGATGCTCAGAAGTTCAAATGCACGATGGCATTAACCATCGCCGCTATCGGAGTTATCAACGATGTAAGCGCCGGTACCACAAGAACTCTTATTGATGAGATTTCTGATGTTTCCTATAAGTTATGCGAGTCTCTAAGATTCAGAGTTTCTGATATATCTGATGATGAGGATTTCGTCTCCGAAGTCCTATCCCACATTCCTGGAGGCGGCAGTCCAAGCGTCACGGTCAACGGAGGGTTGATGTTTCCCACTTATTTCAACTATTTTGGTCCTGGATTTGTTAAGGACATATGTGACAAGAATGGCGGTCCCATGGGGTCTTTTGGAACTGCGGCGATTGTTGTTGGTCAAGTTTCCGTAAATGACTCAAGAAAATCATTTATGGAGGTCACATTTCTGGTTACAGAGTTAGTTGAGACAATCCTCAAGTGACGAGTTTAGGAGAGAACCGTGTTTGATTTTCTTTTTGGCGGTAAACGAAAACTTGAACTGATTCGAGAATTGGTTGAACAACGGATGCGTGACCATGGGTTCACTGATATCGATTCTCGATTGAAGGTCAAGGAGTTAGGAAACATGGAGTTAATGGGAATTCCAGAGGCAGCGATTGTTACGATTATTGAGACTGTTTTTAAAATGCAAGCAAAAGGGATGTTGCTTGGACAAATTATTTCGCAAATGGAACAACACAGAAGGTCTCTTGGGCACAATGCCGATGAATTTAATGAGGTTCTGCAGGTCGCAAGGGGACCAGATGCTGGGAATGCGGTTGCAATGTATGCTTTTTATCGAGTGCAACTTGAGGCGCCCGGAAGGGTTACCGAGGATCAGTTCTTCAACGCATTCAATCAAGCAGCGCAGGTTTTGATGAAATAGCGTTCAGTAGGACATGAATAGACCTTAACTTTTTCGAGGGAAGTAATGAAAAAACTCATCCCGTTTTTATTTTGTTCCATTGCCCTACCCGTTGCTGCTGGGTGGGATGAATACTGGCGCAGTCCTGACAACGGAGTTGTTTATCACTTTGATGCATCGCAACTTGCTCGTGATGCTAGTTGTAGCTCCCTCTCTCACCCCGGAATGCTACAATACTTCGTGACTGCCGACTGCTTGCCGGTCGAAGGCAAAGCCGAGCCGCTTTATAAACGCTTGACGATCTCCCGGTATTTAAACCCCGTGAGTCGTCCCATCAGGCGTTGACGATCAACGGATAATCCAGGGCATCGCCCGCTGGGGAAAGCGGTGATGTCTCTGCACGTTCCTGACGGGCCTCGATCAACTTCTTCGCCACGTCACGCGCGATCTCGAGAGTTTCCTGAATCGTACGTCCCTGAGCGATCAGACCCTGGACTTCCTCGGAGGTAGCCAGATACATGCCTTCCGGCAGCTTCTCGATATGCAGATGTACAATCTTTTCCATTACACGCTCCTCGTTAGCTGCTCGCTGCCTTGGCCAGCAGCATACTCCTGCGTGACCTTCTGGGCGTAGTGGTGCGAGTCGTGGGTGATATACTCGAAAATGTGGCGCAGATCCGCCTTGGCAGGGTCTGACCAAACTACCACTGCGCGATCTCACGCCTTAAGTCCTCATGGCTGATGGTGCGGCCTTGTTCCACCGCTTCCCGGCCCTTGCGGATTTTATCGAGCACATAGAGCCGATACATGATCTCGTCGATGTCTGCGTCATCGGGCAGATTCGCAAGGGTGTCCATCGCTTCTTTCTTCAAGGGTTCCATAGTGACCTCGACAGTTTGAATCCAGAGACTGACCTAAGGTATCCTGATTTCACGCACCCAGACAGGTACATAATGCCAGAAGAGGTGTTTGGCGCCAACGGCTTCATCAGCGAGGGTGCGCTGCAACAGTACAGCTACCGGACGAGCGCGCATTGCGCACATAAAAAAACCGGCAGGCCGCAACTGCGGTCTGCCGGGTGTCAGCGGGGGTATTACTTGCCTGCTTCGGTCTTCGGCATGGTGGGTGCTGCGGGCTTCGCGGCCTGCTCACCCTTGATCTCGATCTTGGCCTTGCCTTTGAGGGTGGCGAGGTAGGTTTCGACTGCCTTGCTCTGCAGGATGTTGCGCACATTGTCTTTCACCTTCTCGAACTCCGGCGGCTTGATGTCGCGCGTGTCTTCGAGCTTGATGATGTGCCAGCCGAACTGTGACTGCACCGCTGTCTTGGTGTAGGTGCCTTTCTCCATCGCCTTCACGGCGTCGCCGAACGGTTTCACCATCTGGCCCGGTTCAAACCAGCTCAGGTCGCCGCCGTTTTTGGCCGAGCCAGTATCCTGTGATTTGTCTTTGGCGATGGTGGCGAAGTCGGCGCCCTTGTCGAGCCTGGCGATGATGGCCTTGGCCTCGTCTTCGCCCTTCACCAGGATGTGCCGTGCATGGAATTCCTTGCCGGTCATGGCGCCGATGTGGGTCTCATATTCCTTGCGCAGTGCCTCGTCGCTGAACTTGGTCGACTCCGTATGGGCGCGGATGGTGGCGCTGGCGACGATATTACGCTTCTGGTTTTCAATCTCGGCGGCCACTTCGGGCTTCTTGTCCAGGCCCTGCTTCACGCCTTCCTGGTAGATCAGCTCGCGGTTGATGAGTTCGTCGAGGGTCGCCTTGCGCTCTTCCGGTGAGCCGGACGTCGGGCGTGACTGCGCACGCTGGCGCGCGTAAGCGTCGTAGGCGGCGTTGTTGATGGAGGTGCCGCTGACCACAGCGATCACATCAGTGGCCTTGCTGCCCGCAGCTTTTTCGTCCGGCTTTTTGTTGCAGGCCGCGATGAACGCGACGCTGAGCAGGGCGACGACTAATACAGCCTTTTTCATTGGCGACATAGCGTTATTCCTTAGTGCGGGTTGAATTCGTCGGGAGTGAATGCCCGGATGCTGAGGGCATGAATGTCGGTGTGCATGGCAGACCCCAGCGCATCATATACCATTCGATGTCGCGCGAGCAGCCCCTGACCGGAAAAGGCCTTGCTCACCAGGGTGACGGCGAAGTGTCCGCCGCCCGATTGGGCGCCGGCGTGACCCGCGTGCTTATGGCTTTCGTCGATGATGGTGAGGTGCTCGGGCGCCAGCGCCGCGGTGAGGCGCTGGTGGATCATCTCAACGCGCGCCGCCGTCATTACGGCAGCACCTGTATGAAAGGTTTCACGCTGACGCTGGCGTACACGCCTGCACTGCAATAAGGGTCGGCGTCGGCCCACGCCTGCGCCTCTGCGAGCGAGGGGAACTCGGCGACGATGAGGCTGCCGGTAAAGCCCGCCGCGCTCGGATCAGGGCTGTCGATGGCGGGATGCGGGCCAGCCAGCACGAGACGCCCGGCGTCGCGCAACGCCGTGAGGCGCGCAAGGTGCGCGGGACGCGCAGCGCGACGGCGCTCCAGGCTGTCGGGCAGGTCTGCGCCTTGAATAACGTAGAGCATGCTGTTTTATTCTTTGTTGCCGGGGACGTTCTGCATGTGACGCGACAGATAAATCGCCTGCAGGATGACGAACACCAGCGTGAGGCCGACGATGCCGAACAGCTTGAAGTCGACCCAGGTATCGGTGTCGAAGTTGTACACCACGTACAGATTGGCGAAACCGACCGCAACGAAAAACGCGGCCCAACTCAGATTGAGTCGCGTCCATATCGCTACCGGCAAGCTGATGTTGCCGCCCAGCATGCGTTGCGCGAGATTCTTGTCACCCACAAATTGACTGATGAGAAACGCCGCGCCGAACAGCCAGTTGAGCACCGACGGTTTCCACTTGATGAACATCTCGTCCTTGAGCAGCAAGGTGGCGCCGCCGAACACGACAATAAGTCCGAGGGTGACGAGATGCATGGTCTCGAAGCGCCGGTGCTTGAGCCAGAACACGCCGACCTGCACAAACGACGCCGCAATGGCAACCGTGGTGGCGACATAGATGCCATAAAACTTGTAGGCGATGAAAAACAGCAGAATCGGAAACAGGTCGAATAAGAATTTCATGTGAGCCTGCGTGTGTGAATCGGACTGCGGTTATTTTCTCATGGACGTCAGTCCGGTAGTAGTCCTTTGAGCCGATATAACGCCTCCAGCGCCTGTTTGGGTGTGAGTTCGTCGGGTCGCAGTGCAGCAAGCGCTGTGAGCACGGGATGCGTAGGTTGGAATAAATTCATCTGCGGCGCGGAGGAGGGAGGCGTTGCGCGCGTCTCCAGTTGTGCGAGACGTTGCCGCGCGTGCTCGATCACCGCGCGCGGTACGCCGGCGAGTGCGGCGACTTGCAGGCCATAGCTCTGGTTGGCGGGGCCGTCCTTCACGGCGTGCAGAAACACGATGCCGTCGCCGTGCTCCACCGCGTCGAGGTGCACGTTGGCGCAGGCGGGGAGCTGGTCTGGCAGTGCGGTCAGTTCAAAGTAGTGCGTGGCGAACAGCGTGTAGGCGCCGAGTTGTCCGGCGAGTGCGTGTACGCAGGCCCAGGCGAGTGCCAGGCCGTCGAAGGTGCTGGTGCCGCGCCCGACCTCGTCCATCAGCACCAGGCTTGCGCGCGTGGCGTTGTGCAGGATGGTGGCGGTCTCGGTCATTTCCACCATGAAGGTCGAGCGCCCGCCCGCGAGATCGTCGGAGCTGCCGATGCGCGTGAAGATACGATCGATCGGTCCGATCACGGCGTGCGCCGCCGGCACGTAGCTGCCGATGTGCGCGAGCAGCACGATGAGCGCAACCTGACGCATGTAGGTGGATTTGCCGCCCATGTTGGGGCCGGTGATGATGAGCAAACGCCGTGTTTCGTTGAGCTCGATGTCGTTCGGCACAAACGGCGTATCGAGCGCGGACTCCACCACCGGATGACGCCCGTCCTTGATGATGATTCCCGGCGTGGCGCTGAGTTCCGGCGCGCTCCAGTTCAGGTGATCCGCGCGCGCGGCGAGGTTGGCGAGCACGTCGAGCTCGGCGAGTCCATCTGCACTCGCCTGTAACGCGGGGAGGTGCGTGACGAGTTCATCGAGCAGTGCGTCATACAGCATTTTTTCGCGTGTGAGCGCGCGCTCGGCGGCGGAGAGCGCCTTGTCCTCGAAGCCCTTCAGTTCCGGCGTGATGTAGCGCTCGACACCCTTCAGCGTCTGGCGGCGCTGATAATCGGCCGGGATTTTTTCCGCCTGCGTGCGCGTGACCTCGATGTAATAACCGTGCACACGGTTGTAATTCACCTTGAGGTTGGCGATGCCGCTGCGCTCGCGTTCGCGCGCCTCCAGCGCCATGAGGTAGTCGCCCGCGTTTTCACGCAGCGCGCGCAACTCATCCAGTTCGGCGTCGAAGCCGGGCGCGATCACGCCGCCGTCGCGGATCAGCATGGGCGGGTTTTCCACCAGCGCCTGCGCCAGCCGCTGGTGCACGGCGGGATGGCGGCCGATGAGCTGCGCCAGTTCGCGTACGCGCGGAGTCTCAATGTCGGCGAGTTGTTCATGCAGCGCAGGCAGCAGGCCGAGCGCGTTACGCAACTGCGCGAGATCGCGCGGGCGCGCCGACTTCAGCGCCACGCGCGCGAGGATGCGCTCGATGTCGCCGATGCCGCACAGCACGTCGTGCAGCGGCTGATAACGTTGATCTTCCAGCAGCTCGCCGACGGCGTGCTGGCGGCTCTGTAGCACGACGCGGCTGCGCAATGGGCGATGAATCCAGCGCTTGAGCAAACGGCTGCCCATGCTAGTGGCGGTGTGGTCCAGCACGCCGCACAGGGTGTGCTCGTGCGCGCCGGAGAGGCTGAATTCGAGTTCCAGGTTTCGGCGGCTCGCGGCATCGAGCAGGAGTGCATCGCTGCGGTTCTCCAGACTGAGCGAGCGCAGGTGCGGCAGGCGGCTGCGCTGGGTATCGCTCACGTAGGCCAGCAGTGCGCCCGCCGCTGCGATGCCCAAGGCGGCGTGCGCGCAACCGAAGCCCGCGAGATCACGTGTGCCGAACTGCGCGCACAACAAACGGGTCGCGGTGTCGAGGTCGAAGTGCCACGGCGCAATCCGGCGCACCCCGCGTCGCCCTTCGACCAGCGGGGCGTGCCTGAAGTCCTCGCTCACCAGCAACTCCGCAGGCCGCAGCCGCTCCAGTTCACCCGCGACGGCTTCCGTGCTTTCGACCTCCAGCAGTGTGTAGCGTCCGCTGCTGAGGTCGAGCGCGGCGATGCCGAAATGATTCTGGTGTTCATGGATGCTCGCAATCAGCGCGTCGCGCCGCTCATCGAGCAGCGCCTCGTCCGTCACCGTGCCGGGCGTAATGATGCGCACCACCTTGCGCTCCACCGGGCCCTTGCTCTTCGCCGGGTCGCCGATCTGCTCGCAGATCGCCACCGATTCCCCGGCGCGCACCAGGCGGGCGAGGTAGGCGTCCGCGGCGTGGTAGGGCACGCCCGCCATCGGGATCGGTGCGCCGCCCAACTGCCCGCGCGCGGTGAGCGTGATGTTGAGCAGCCGCGATGCCTTTTCGGCGTCGTCGAAGAACAGCTCGTAGAAATCCCCCATGCGGTAAAACAGCAGGGTGTCGGGGTGGGCGGCCTTGATGCGCAGGTATTGCTGCATGACCGGCGTGTGCTGCGCCGGTGGGGTGTGCGGTGCGTTCATCGCGCCAGTGTAGCAGTTTGTTGAAAAACTGCGTTTTTCAACAAACTGCGGTGCGGTACATGGATGTACCGCCCTTTTTCAAACACCCAAGTGTTTGAAAAAGGAAGCAAAGTAAAAATCACATTTTTTGCTTTGCGTGTTGAAAAAGGCCATGGATGGCCTTTTTCAACAAACTGGTAGCGAAAGTCCGCGCGTCGTGCCCGGCCCATGTGTGGCGGGCGCAAGCACAGCAGATGCGGCTTTTTACTTGAATGAGCAGGGATTTTTTTGTATAGTACGCGGTCTAGTGCGGGGTGGAGCAGTCTGGCAGCTCGTCGGGCTCATAACCCGAAGGTCGCAGGTTCAAATCCTGCCCCCGCTACCAGATTTTATCGTGCTTGGCCGGGGTCGGGGCCAAGTGTGGGGTGGTTTTAGGGAAAGTGGGCCTTGCGCCCACTTTTCGTTTGTGGAGGCGGTTGTGAGCAAGAACGCCGCGCGCTTACAGGACTTGATCGAGCCGGTAGTGACTGCGCTGGGCTACGAGCTGGTGGGTGTGGTGCATGTGCCGCAGGGTCGTCACTCGCTGCTGCGGGTGTACATTGACAGCGCCGGCGACAGTGCCACCGGCATCACGCTCGACGATTGCGAGCGGGTGAGCCACCAGGTGAGCGGTGTGCTGGACGTGGAAGACCCGCTCACGGGCCAGTATCAACTGGAAGTGTCTTCGCCCGGGCTGGATCGGCCGTTGTTCAGCGTGGAGCACTTTGTACGTTTTACCGGGCGGCGCGCGAAGCTGCGGCTGCACACGCCGCTGCACGGGCGTCGCAACTTTACCGGCGTACTCGCCGGTGTGCGTGACGGACAGGTGGTGATAGTGGAAGACGGAGCGGAGTTTGCGCTGCCCTTCGAGAGCATCGACAAGGCGCAACTGGTGCCGGAGTACAGTAGCAAGTAGCAAGAAGCGTGTATGAATTCGTACACCTGATTTTCTTGTAACTTGCCGCTTGTATCTTGATAACTGTAGTTATTAGGTGATGTCATGAACAAGGAAATTTTGCTGGTAGCGGATGCGGTGTCCAATGAAAAGGGCGTCGCCAAGTCCATTATCTTTGAAGCCATCGAGGCCGCGCTCGCGATGGCGACGAAAAAGCGTTATAGCGAGGAGATTGACGTGCGCGTCGCCATCGACCGTGACAGCGGCGACTACCAGACTTTCCGCCGCTGGTTGGTGGTGGAAGATGCGGCGACAGATTTGCTGCCCGAGAGCCAGTTGCGCCTCATGGACGCGCTGGATGTCCGCGCGGATGCGCAGCCGGGCGAATACATCGAGGAGCCGCTGGAATCGGTGAGCTTCGGGCGCATTGCCGCGCAGACTGCGAAGCAGGTGATCGTGCAGAAGGTGCGCGAGGCCGAGCGTGCGCAGGTGGTGGAGGCGTACAAGGAGCGCGTGGGCGAACTGGTCACCGGCGTGGTGAAGCGCGTCGAGCGCGGCAACGTGCTATTGGATCTCGGCAACAACGTCGAGGCACTCGTCAGCCGCGACGACATGATTCCGCGCGAGCCGGCGCGCCCGGGCGACCGCCTGCGCGGTTATCTGCGCGAGGTGCGCGCCGAGGCGCGCGGCCCGCAGTTGTTTATCAGCCGCACCGCGCCTGAACTGCTGATCGAACTGTTCAAGCTGGAGGTGCCGGAGATCGGCGCCGGTCTGATCGAGATCAAGGGCGTCGCGCGCGACCCCGGCCTGCGCGCCAAGATCGGCGTCAAGGGCAACGATGCGCGCATCGACCCGGTGGGCGCGTGCGTCGGCATGCGCGGCTCGCGTGTGCAGGCAGTGTCGGGCGAGCTCGCGGGCGAGCGCGTGGACATCATCCTGTGGAATGAAAATCCGGCGCAATACGTGATCAACGCCATGTCGCCCGCCGAGGTGCAGTCCATCGTGGTGGACGAGGAAACGCACAGCATGGATGTCGCCGTGGCCGAAGACCAGCTCTCGCAGGCCATCGGACGCAACGGCCAGAACGTGCGCCTCGCCAGCCAGCTCACCGGCTGGGAGTTGAACGTGATGACCGAGACGCAGGCCGAGGAAAAGAACGAAGGCGAGTCCGAGGTGTTGCGCAAGCTGTTCATGGATCAGCTCGACGTGGACGAAGACGTCGCCGCGATTCTGGTGCAGGAAGGCTTCTCCAGTATTGAGGAGGTCGCCTACGTGCCGACGCAGGAGATGCTCGCCGTCGAAGAATTCGACGAGCAGATGGTGGAGGAGTTGCGCAGCCGCGCCAAGGATGTACTGCTTACGCGCGCCATCGCCAACGAAGAGGTGCTGGGCACGGCGCAGGCCGCGCCCGATCTGCTGGCGATGGAAGGCATGGACCCGCGTCTCGCGCAGAGACTGGCCAGCCGAGGCATTGTGACCATGGAAGACCTGGCCGAACAGGCAGTAGATGACCTGCTCGATATCGAAGGCATGGATAAGGAGCGCGCAAGCCAGCTCATCATGACGGCACGTGCGCCGTGGTTCGCCAGTGAGGCAGGGTAAAGAGGCAAGAGAAAAGAGAAAAGAAAATTAGAGAATAGAGGCTATCTTGAGCGCCCTGTTTTTTAACTTTTCTCTTGCCTCTTTTCTCTTGTATCTGTTTTCTAATGAGAACGTAAATGTCTGACGTTACCGTAAAACAGTTTGCTGATGTGGTGGGCATCTCCGTCGACCGCCTGCTCGTGCAGTTGGGCGAGGCGGGTTTCGCGGAGAAGGGCGCCGACGACACCATCAACGACAGCGAAAAGGTGCAGTTGCTCGCCTATTTGAGGCGCAGTCACGGCGCGGGCGAGGAGCCGGACGCCGGCGCCGCCGAGCCGCGCAAGATTACCCTGAAGCGCAAGACGGTGAGTGCGCTCAAGCATACGGGCGCGCAGGGCAAGGTCAAGACGGTCAGCGTCGAAGTGCGCAAGAAGCGCACCTACGTCAAGCGCAGTGTGATCGAAAGCGAAGACGCCGAGCGCGTGGCGGCGGAAGAGGCGGTGCAGCGTGCCGTCGAACAGGCGGAGCAGCAGAAGGTTGAGGAAAAGCTGAAGACCGAGGCGCAGGTCACCGCGCGTCTCGCAGAAGACGCCCGGCTGCAGGCGGAGGCCAAGCACAAGGCCGCGCAGGAGACCGCCATCAAGGGCGCCGTTGCCCCTGTCGCCACCGCGGCGACACCCGCCAAGCCGGTCGCGCCTGAGAAGGTTGAGAAGAAGCCCAAGTGGCGCGGCGCGCGTGAAGGCGGCACCAAGTATGGCCGCGAAGAATTGCACATCGCCGCCGATCTCACCGGTCGACGCAAGAAAAAACACCGTGCCAGCGGCGTAGTGGTGAGCGGTGCGCCCAAGCACGGCTTCGCGCGCCCCACTGTACCTATCGTGCATGAAGTGGGTATCCCGGAGACCATCACGGTGGCGGAACTCGCGCAACGCATGTCGGTGAAGGCCGCCGAGGTCATCAAGGTGATGATGAAGCTCGGCAGCATGGCCACCATCAACCAGGTCATCGATCAGGCAACTGCCGCGATTGTGGTCGAGGAAATGGGTCACGTCCCCAAGCTGCTGGAAGAGAATGAACTTGAGGCGGCGCTGGGTCAGGAAGAACAGGCGGGTGAGAAGTTCGCACGCGCGCCGGTGGTGACCATCATGGGCCACGTGGATCACGGCAAGACCTCGCTGCTCGATTACATCCGCGCCACCAAGGTGGCGAAGGGTGAGGCGGGCGGTATCACGCAGCACATCGGCGCCTACCATGTGGAAACGCCGAAGGGCATGATCACCTTTCTCGACACGCCCGGCCACGCGGCCTTCACCGCGATGCGCGCGCGCGGCGCCAGGCTCACCGATATCGTGGTGCTGGTGGTGGCCGCTGACGACGGCGTCATGCCGCAGACCATTGAAGCCATCCAGCATGCCAAGGCAGCCTCCGTGCCCATCGTGGTGGCGGTGAACAAGATCGACAAGCCCGAGGCTGACGCGGAGCGCGTGCGGCAGGAACTCGTCAAGCACGAGGTCATCCCGGAAGACTGGGGCGGCGATACGATGTTCGCCAGCGTCTCGGCCAAGACCGGCGCAGGTGTCGATGCCCTGCTCGATTCCATTCTGGTACAGGCCGAGGTGCTCGAGCTTATGGCGCACCGCGACGTTCCGGCCTCCGGCGTGGTGGTGGAGTCAAGCCTGGACAAGGGCCGCGGGCCGGTCGCCACGGTGCTGGTGCAGAACGGCGTGCTGCGCAAGGGCGACATGCTGCTCGCCGGTTCCGAATACGGACGTGTGCGCGCGCTGCTGGACGAAAACGGCGCGCAGGTGGGCGAGGCCGGGCCGTCGGTGCCGGTGGTGGTGCTGGGACTGTCCGGCACGCCCAACGCGGGCGACGACGTGCTGGTGGTGAAGGATGAGCGCAAGGCGCGCGAGATCGCACTGTTCCGGCAAGGTAAGTTCCGCGATGTAAAGCTCGCGCGCGAGCGCGTGGTTACGCCGGAGAACGTCTTTACTCAACTGGAAGAAGGTAAGGTCAGCACGCTCACTATCATCATCAAGGCCGACGTGCAGGGTTCCGCCGAGGCGCTTGCGGAGTCGCTGAAGAAGCTGTCCACGGACGAGGTGCGGGTGAGGATTCTCTCCAGCGGCGTGGGCGGCATCAACGAATCGGATGTCACCCTCGCCATGGCTTCGCGCGCCCTGCTGGTCGGCTTCAACACGCGCGCGGACACCACTGCGCGGCGGCTGGTGTCCGAGCACGGCGTGGACCTGCGCTACTACAGCGTGATCTATAACGTGATCGACGACGTGCGCGCCGCGATGACCGGTATGCTGGCGCCGGAATTCCAGGATCAGATTGTCGGTCTGGCCGAGGTGCGCGATGTCTTCAAGTCATCCAAGCTGGGTGCGATCGCGGGCTGCATCGTGACGGAAGGTGTGGTGCGGCGCAACAATCCCATCCGTGTGCTGCGCAACAACGTGGTGATCTACCAGGGCGAACTCGAGTCACTGCGCCGCTTCAAGGACGACGTGAACGAAGTGCGCTCGGGCACCGAATGCGGCATCGGCGTCAAGAACTACAACGACGTCAAACCCGGCGATCAAATCGAAGTATTTGAGCGCGTGCAGGTAACTCGTAAACTCTAGTCATTAGTGGCGAGTGGCGAGTAGCTAGGAAAAACAAGATGAATTTTAATTTTACTTACCTAGTCACTCGCTACTAGCCACTCGCCACTGTCTTAATATGAAAGAATACAGCCGCACCCTACGCATTGCCGAAGAGATCAGGCGCGACATCGCCGCCCTGATCCAGGGCGAGTTGCAGGATCCGCGCATCGGCATGGTGACGGTTTCCCGGGTCGAAATCTCGCGCGATCTGGTGCACGCCAAGATATTCATCACCCTGCTGGATGCCCAGGTGAGTGAGGGCAACGATCTTCACAAGAGCTTGCAAGGGCTGAACAACGCAGCAGGTTTTTTGCGCCGTGCGCTGGCCAAGCGCCTGCGCCTGCGCATTGTGCCGCAACTGCGTTTTGTGCATGACGAGAGCGTCGTGCGCGGCGCGCGCCTGACCGCGTTGATCGACGCCGCAGTGGCCACCGACCGTGACCACATCAAACGGCATGACAAGCCCTGAGCAGCCGGTGCGGCGCGCCGCCAATTACAGCGCCGTAGGCCGCGACGTGCACGGTATTCTGCTGCTCGATAAACCCTCCGGCATCACCTCCAACGCGGCGCTGCAAATCGCCAAGCGCCTCTATCAGGCGCGCAAGGCCGGGCACTGCGGCAGCCTCGATCCGCTGGCCAGCGGTCTGTTGCCGCTGTGTTTCGGCGAGGCGACCAAGGTCGCTGGGTTTCTGCTCAACACCGGCAAGCGTTATGAAGTGCGCTGCAAGCTCGGTATCACCACCACCACCGGCGATGCGGAAGGCGAGGTGCGCGAGGTGCGTCCGGCCGGCACATATGCCGCGGCAGAGCTGGTGCGCGTACTGGAGGGTTTTCTGGGCGAGCAGCAGCAGGTGCCGCCCATGCACTCTGCGCTCAAGCACCAGGGCCAGCCGCTCTACAAGCTCGCCCGGCGCGGCCTGTCGGTGGAGCGCGCGCCGCGCACCATAACCATTCACGAACTGCACCTGCTGCACTACGCCGCTGATGAGCTGGCGCTGGAGGTTGCGTGCTCCAAAGGCACCTATATCCGTACCCTGGTGGAGGATATCGGCGCGCGCCTCGGCTGCGGGGCCCATGTCACCGCCTTGCGCCGCACCGGGTTTGGCGATTTCACCGTCGCCCACGCGGTCACGCTGGAGTCCTTGCAGGCGCTGCATGACCCGGCGCAGCTCGACGCCTTGCTGCTGCCGATGCAGAGCGCGCTGGAAGGCTGGCCCCAGGTGCGACTGTCGGATGACACGGCCTGGCACCTGCAACGCGGCCAGGCGGTGTTTGTGCCGCAGGCGCCGGCGGCGGGCTGGGTCTCGCTCTACGGGGCCGATGACCATTTTATCGGTATGGGTGAAATGCTGGATGATGGCCGGGTTGCCCCGCGCCGCCTCATTACTACAGATACAAGAGCAAAGAGGCAAGAGAAAAGTTAAAAAATAGCGCGCAAGGCGGCTTTCTTTTTGTATCTGTTTTTAAACGGTTTCTTTTCTCTTTTCACTTGCCTCTTTTCTCTGGTTCTCTTAGAATAGTCAGCTCTCATTTGATTAAAGATAGACCTATCAGGAGTCGAGCATGCCGCTCAATGTTGAAGTAAAGAGCAAGGTCGTAAAGGACTACCAGCGTTCCGCCACCGACACCGGTTCGCCTGAGGTGCAGGTCGCGTTGCTGTCCACGCACATTGACCAGTTGTCCGGTCATTTCAAGGCCCACGTCCACGACCACCACTCGCGCCAGGGTTTGCTGCGTATGGTGAGCCAGCGGCGCAAGCTGCTCGATTACCTCAAAAAGAAGAATGTGGAGAGTTACCGCAAACTTATTCAACGACTGGGTCTGCGTAAATAACACAAACCGCAGACCTGCGTTACCGTCCCCCGCCTGACTTGCCGTCCATCGCCGAAGGAATCCATCGTGCCCTCCATTAAAAAGACCTTTCAGTACGATGACCATGCGGTCACCATCGAAACCGGCGAGATCGCGCGCCAGGCCTCCGGCGCCGTCATGATCAGTATGGGCGACACCGTGGTGATGGTGACCGCCGTCGGCCTCAAGGAAGTGAAGGAAGGGCGCGACTTCTTCCCGCTCACCGTCAACTACCAGGAACGTACCTACGCCGCCGGCAAAATACCCGGCGGTTTTTTCAAGCGCGAAGGGCGCCCGAGCGAAAAGGAAACCCTCACCTCGCGCCTGATCGACCGGCCGTTGCGCCCGCTGTTTCCCAAGGGTTTTCTCAATGAAGTACAGGTGATCGCCACCGTGGTGTCGATCGATCCCGACATCGATTCCGATATTCCGGCCTTGCTCGGTGCCTCAGCGGCGGTGGCGCTTTCCGGTATCCCGTTCAGCGGCCCCATCGGTGCCGCGCGCGTCGGTTATCGCGACGGAAAATATTTACTCAACCCCACCCGTACCCAGTTGCAGGATTCGGCGCTCGATCTCGTAGTGGCGGGCACCGAAAAGGCCGTGCTGATGGTGGAGTCAGACGCGCACGAACTGACAGAAGAGGTGATGCTGGGCGCGGTGATGTTCGGCCATGAACAGATGCAGATCGCCATCAAGGCGATCCGCGAACTGGCCGCCGCTGCGGCACAGCCCGCGTGGAGCTGGCAGCCCACCAGCAAGGATGCCGAGCTGCTGGCCGCGGTAGCCGCAGCAGGCGAGAGTGCCATCAACGAGGCCTATCAACTGCGCGAGAAGCAGGCGCGTCAGCAACGTCTGGCGGAGATTCGCAGCACGGTTCTTGCCAAGCTGGCCCCGGAAGGGTCGGGCGCGGCAGAGGCCGTCAAGCACGCTATTGAATCATTGGAGAAGAAGGTCGTGCGTGGACGCATCCTCAAGGGCGAGCCGCGCATCGACGGTCGTGACACACGCAGCATACGCCCGATCACGGTGCGCACCGGCGTGTTGCCGCGCACCCACGGGTCCGCGCTGTTCACGCGCGGCGAGACGCAGGCGCTGGTGGTGGCCACGCTCGGCACCGGGCGCGACGCGCAGCTCATCGACGCCATTGAGGGTGGGCGCAAAGAGCCGTTCATGCTGCACTACAATTTCCCGCCCTCCTGCACCGGCGAGACCGGCATGGTGGGCAGCCCCAAGCGCCGCGAGATCGGTCATGGACGTCTCGCCAAGCGTGGCGTCGCTGCGGTGATGCCGAATATGGACGAATTCCCCTACGTGATCCGTGTCGTGTCCGAGATCACCGAGTCGAACGGATCGAGCTCGATGGCGAGCGTGTGTGGCAGCAGTCTGGCGTTGATGGACGCCGGCGTGCCGATCAAGGCGCCGGTCGCGGGTATCGCCATGGGCCTGATCAAGGAAGGCGACAGTTTCGCGGTGCTGTCCGACATCCTGGGTGACGAAGATCATCTGGGTGACATGGACTTCAAGGTGGCGGGCAGCGCAAAGGGTGTGACCGCGTTGCAGATGGACATCAAGATCGACGGCATCACGCGCGAGATCATGGAGGCGGCGCTGGCACAGGCGAAGGAAGGCCGTCTGCACATTCTCGGTATCATGAACCAGGTGCTCTCCGAGCCGCGCGGCCAGATGTCCGATTACGCGCCGCGCATCATCAGCTTCAAGATACATCCGGACAAGATACGCGACGTGATCGGCAAGGGCGGCGCCACCATTCGCGCCATCACCGAAGAGACCGGCGCCACCATCGACATCGTCGACGACGGCACCGTGAAGATCGCCTCGGTGGACAAGGCCGCCGGGCTGGAAGCACGCCGCCGCGTGGAAGAGATCACCGCCGACGTTGAAGTCGGACGCATCTACGAAGGGCGCGTGGCCAAACTGATGGACTTCGGCGCGTTCGTCACCATCCTGCCGGGCCGCGATGGTCTGGTGCACATCTCGCAGATTTCCGAAGAGCGCGTCGAGAACGTAAGCGACAAGCTGACGGAAGGCGAAGTGGTGCGCGTCAAGGTGCTTGAGGTCGACAAGCAGGGCCGCATCCGTCTCAGCATCAAGGCCGTACTGACCGATTGATCTATCCCGGGTCCTCCATAGGGCCCGGTTCCATCTTTTGCTTATATCTTCTTGTGCTGGCCGTCGCAGTAGGGCGGTGTCAGCGCGCGCTTGCAGCCGCACAGCGCCACCTCGGTTTTTTCCGTGAGACTGAAGGCCACCGGCGTGAAATCGGTGCCCTTGTGCGAGCCGTCGCAAAACGGCTGCTTGGCCGAGCGGCCACAGGCACACCACCAATATTGGCCGGGTTCCAGCTCCAGCAGGTAGGGGAATTTTTGCGCAATCACGGCCTCTGTCATACTATCCTCCAGTTTGAGCACACACGCGGGAATACGGCTCACTGATTATAGCGCAGCACCACCCTTAGATATCTCGAGCATTGCATGCGTGATACCCAACACGCCGTAACCCATCCCGCTAGCACCTTGCTCGACCTGCCCGCGCGTCTGCGCGTCGAAAACCTTGTCAGTCACAACCTCGGGCCGGTCAGCCTCAGTCTCGACGCGGGCGAATGCGTGTGTCTCTCCGGCCCGTCCGGCGCGGGCAAGACCTTGCTGCTACGCGCCATTGCCGACCTCGACCCGCATACAGGGCAGGTGCTGCTCGACGGCGTTGAGTGCCAGCACCTGCGCGCACACGAGTGGCGCCGGCGCGTCGCCCTGCTGCCGGCGGAGAGCCACTGGTGGCATCCCTCGGTGGGCGAGCATTTCATGCATGCCGATGCGGCCCCGGTCGAGTCGCTGGGGCTTGAGCGTGGGGTGATGGCGTGGCAAGTGAGCCGCTTGTCGAGCGGCGAACGCCAGCGCCTCGCGCTGCTGCGTATGCTCACCCATCAGCCGCAGATGTTGTTGCTGGATGAGGTGAGCGCCAATCTGGATGCGGAGAATGTGCGTCGTGTCGAGGCGCTGATCGCCGACTATCGCGCGCAGCACAACGCTGTGGTGCTATGGGTGAGTCACGACATGGAACAGATCGCGCGTATCAGCACGCGCCATTGCAGGCTCGCGGACGGCAAAATGGTGAGTGCATGAATGTCATTGCCCTGAGCCCATGGTCACTCGCGCTGGCGGCCGTGCTGGTGCTCGCACTGGCCCTGTTGTCGCTGCGCCTGCGCTGGTTCTTCTTGGTCAGATCAGCATGGAACGAAAAGCCTGTTCCGCCAGCATTGGAGAATATCAAAATCTGCCTCTTGTCTGCCATAAAGGCGTCGGCATCAGACTTTACAGACCCATGCCCCCTCGGCTCGATGACGGATTTTATGTTCCCGTCCTTGTCGGCCTTGCGAACTACCCTGCGGGTTCTACCGGTTATTTCGGAGATTGCACCAACACCAAAATAATTAAAGATTATCTCCAAAGGCCCGTCAGGAACAGTAATAGCACGCAGGTCTGCAAGTAGCTTTTCGCGCATAGCGACAGCTTCTTTGTTCTTAACGAAGTTGCCTGACGAATCCTTTACTGGCTTGTATTTTTTGTTGCCGTTGGCGTCATATACTTCCTCAATTTGTATCACAGGAAACGACTTCGTAACCATTTCGATAATATGGTCTCTTGGAGTTAAGTCAAGGTCTTCAAGCTCGGTTGACTCGCCTGCCTCCTTGCGAGCTTCCAGCGCCCTTTCTTGCTGTGCTTGGTTCGTGTTTACAAGCTGCAACACCACGGACTTGCCATCGGCAATATCTTTCTCCATCTGTTCAATAACAACCGGCATTTGCATTGACGTAATGATCTGATTAAAGAATCTCTGTTGCGCCCCCCAGTATGCAGCCTTTGCGTTTTTCTTGGCCTGACTGTTGCGCGTTACTATCCGATCATTGACTTCTTCTGTCGCGCCAGTGATCTTCAGAGCCTCGTCAAAGTTTTGCAGAGTAACTTGCCACGCATCGGCCAGTCGGTTGTAGATGTCTACCTGCAAATCAGACAACTGATGCTCAAGCCTTCCATAGGTAACGCCCTCAAACGATAGGCTGCGTGCTATATACAGGCCCATCTGCTTCATGTCTCTGGCTATCAACTCCATAGCGGCCAGCCCGCCAGAAGTCATCTCTCCAATAAAGTTACTAACGCTTGCGAATGGCGTGTTTGGCCCCCACAAACCAAGCCGCGTGGCGTAGGCCAGATTCTCCACAGTCGTAGCGCCAGTGGCCGACACATAGACGATACGAGCTCCGGGGAGCCTACGCTGTAATTCAACCATAGCCAGAGCTTGTTTGGACGGTGCAGAGACTCCTCTTGCACCCCTCATTGATACAGCGTTGCCCGCGTTATGAGACTCGTCGAAGGCGATTACACCATCAAAGTCTGGGCCAGCCCAGTTGACTATTTGATCTACACGAGAAACGGATGCTTTTTGATGTTGGCCAGCAGCTACTACTCCTCCCATTCTAATGGTTGAGTAAGTTGTGAACAAAATACCGTCACCGCCCTTGACTGTTAGCGCATCAGCGGGAGTAGAGTTTAGGCCAAAAAATAACTGCTTGTCTCCACCCGTGTCACTGAAGTCCCTCTGCGCGTCAGCCCTTAAGTCTTGTTTTTCTGAAACCCATATCGCTCTTTTTCTGCCTCGGCGCAAGTTATCAATGATAATACCGGCGATCTCACGGCCCTTACCAACTCCCGTTCCATCCCCGATAAAGAAGCCGCGACGGTAGCGCGTACCGGACTTTATTCCGTAGGTAATAGAGTCGGCTGGGGTTACTTCGGCGTCAAGAAACTCTTCGTGCGCCTGCCCCGCGTACACGACAGGATAAAGGGGACGCTACCCTTTATTTTTAAACTTCAACGCTTCGATTTTTTGGCTACTTGCCCGCATTGACCACCAGGACGTCGCAGCCGGCCTCGTAGATAACGTGTTTCGTTACGCTGCCCAACAACGCGGCTTCCCACCCGGACTGGCCATGCCTGCCCATCACGATCAGGTCCGCCTCGATCTGTTCCGCCTTTCCCAGAATGCCGGCGGAAGGATAGCCGTGCTCCACAATGTGCGACACCCGGTTTTGATCAACCCCGCAACTGGAAACAAGTTTTTGCATTTCCTGATTCGCCGCCTCGCGCGCCTGGGCGCACCGTACACAGGGTCACACCGTACACGAGATTCCCGTTACGTCTCCGCCCCTTGTCCAGGGGGCGGGACAGGGTGGGGGTAGAGTAAACAGGGTTTTTAATCAGGAGTTACACCATAAAGCATGGTTAACCTATGTTGTAACTCCTGATTATACGGAGCTGCGCGCAGCGGCAGCAATCTCATTACCGTCTATCCGGCGCGTTTTTAGAGGTGTCCGGATGTTTGTTTTACCCCGCACAGCCGCTATGCTAGCGCCATGATAGACGACGAAGCAGTACGCGGGCATTACCTGCGGGCGATGGGTATCACGCAGTGGGAGCGGCGCCCTGTTCCGATGACAGGCACGCCGGAGGCGGGCAATCTCATGCAGCAAGCTACACCAATCCAGGTTTCAGCAGCGGGTGAAGCGCAAATACCCGCGCCTGCCCGGAATGCAGATGCCCGCGCGTGGGAGGAACTGGAGCAGGAGGTGCGCGCGTGCACACGCTGTCCGTTGTATAAAACGCGCACGCAGGCGGTGTTTGGCGTCGGCAACAAAAACGCGGAGTGGCTGGTGATTGGCGAGGCGCCGGGCGCGGATGAAGATCGTGTGGGCGAGCCGTTTGTGGGGCGCGCGGGGCAATTGCTCACGTCCATGCTCAAGGCCCTCGGGCTGGCGCGCGAGCAGGTGTACATCGCCAATATCCTGAAAAGCCGTCCGCCCAACAACCGCGATCCTCTGCCGGAGGAGGTGGCCGCGTGCGAGCCCTATCTCCAGCGCCAGATCGCGCTGATCAAGCCCAGGATCATTCTCGCCGTGGGCCGCATCGCGGCGCAGAACCTGCTCAAGACCGACACCAGGATCGGCGCCCTGCGCGGCCAGCGTTTCACCTGTCCCGGCACGGACATTCCGGTGGTGGTGACCTATCATCCGGCTTATCTGCTGCGTTCGCCGCTGGAGAAGCGCAAGGCATGGGAAGACCTGAAGTTCGCGCGCCGGGTATTGCGGGGCGAGGTATGAGCCAGGTGATGAGCCCGCCCGCAGCCGCGCGTGCGGACACGCACCTGCGGCCCATGACCGCCGAAGACATCGAGGTCATCATGGCGATTGAGCGCCGCGCCTATGAATACCCCTGGAGCGAAGGCATTTTCCGCGACTGCCTGGGTGTGGGTTACTGTTGCTGGGTGTGTGAGGAAGGCGGGAAGATTGCAGGCTATGCGGTGATGTCGGTGGGCGCGGGCGAGTCGCATATCCTGAATCTCTGCGTGCGGCCCGAATCGCGTAGACGCGGACTGGGCCGTCGCCTGCTCAAGCACATGTTGAACATCGCGCGCGGCCATCAGGCGGATACCGCACTGCTCGAAGTGCGGCCCTCGAACCGCGACGCCATAGAGCTTTACCTGGCGGTGGGCTTCAACGAGGTCGGCATCCGCAAGGACTATTACCCCGCCGCCAATGGCAGGGAAGACGCCATCATTCTCGCGCTCAGTTTGCTATAATTATTCAGGAGACCCGAAGTAAATCATGTAGGTTGGGTTAGCGGTTTTATCGCGTAACCCAACAAACTTAATCTTCAACACCGGCTGTTGTTGGGTTACGGCGCAAAAAACGCGCCTAACCCAACCTACATGTCTGCGATGTATATTTCGTAATTAACAGGTCGTGATACCAGATGTCCATCATCATCAGCGAGGCGGCGCGACGCCGCACCTTCGCCATTATTTCTCATCCCGATGCGGGCAAGACCACGCTGACCGAAAAGCTGCTGCTGTTCGGCGGCGCGATCCAGCTCGCCGGCACGGTGAAGGGGCGCAAGAGCCAGCGCCACGCGACGTCCGACTGGATGGAGCTGGAAAAGCAGCGCGGTATCTCGGTGACTTCTTCGGTGATGCAGTTTCCCTACCGCGACAAGATCATCAACCTGCTCGACACGCCGGGACACGAGGATTTTTCCGAGGACACCTACCGTACGCTCACCGCGGTCGATTCCGCGCTCATGGTGATCGATTCCGCCAAGGGCGTGGAGGCGCGCACCATCAAGCTGCTTGAGGTGTGCCGGTTGCGCACCACGCCCATCGTCACCTTCATCAACAAGCTCGACCGCGAAGGGCGCGCCCCGGTCGAACTGCTGGATGAAATCGAAACCGTGCTCAACATCCGCTGCGCGCCGGTGACCTGGCCCATCGGCATGGGCAAGCGCTTCAAGGGCATCTTTCATCTACCCAATGACAGCGTGCACCTGTTTACGCCCACCCATGGCGGCAAGATACAGCAGGGCGAAATCATCCAGGGCCTGGACAATCCGCGGCTCGATGAACTGTTCGGCCCCATGGCGGCGGAACTGCGCGAGGAGATCGAACTGGTCAAGGGCGCCAGTCATGCCTTCAATCTGCAGGCCTTTCTCGCCGGCGGACTGACGCCGGTGTTTTTCGGCTCGGCGATGAACAATTTCGGCGTGAAGGAATTGCTCGATGCCTTTGTCGAAGTCGCGCCGCCGCCGCAACCGCGCGCCACCACCACGCGCACTGTGCAGGCGGAGGAAGATAAGTTCACCGGTTTCGTTTTTAAGATACAGGCCAACATGGACCCGGCGCACCGCGACCGCATCGCGTTTGTGCGCGTGTGCTCGGGCAGTTATGCAAAGGGCATGAGGATGCACCATGTCCGCATCGCGCGCGAGGTGCAGATATCAAACGCCATCACCTTCATGGCCGGTGAACGCGAGCACATCGACGCCGCCTTTCCCGGCGACATCATCGGACTGCACAACCACGGCACGATCCAGATCGGCGACACCTTCACCCAGGGCGAGCAGCTCAAATTCACCGGCATCCCGTATTTCTCGCCCGAGCTGTTCCGCCGCGTGCGGCTGCGCGATCCGTTGCGCATGAAGGCGCTGCAAAAGGGGCTCGATCAACTGTGCGAAGAAGGCGCGACACAGCTATTCCGCCCCTTGAGCAGCAACGAGCTGATTCTGGGTGCGGTGGGTGTGCTGCAATTCGACGTGGTGGCCTACCGCTTGCAGCATGAATACGGCGTGGACTGCAGCTTTGAAAATGTACAGGTCGCCACCGCGCGCTGGGTGCAGTGCGCTGATGCCAAAAAGCTGGAGGAGTTTCGCCAGAAGGCACACGACAATCTGGCCTTGGACAGCGCGGGCCAGCTCGCCTACATCGCGCCCACACGCATCAATCTGGAGCTGACCATGGAGCGCTGGCCGGAGATCGAGTTCCGCGCCACGCGCGAGCACTAGGGAACCTCTGATACATCAGAGGTTCCCTAAAAATGCGTATTTTATAGCAGCCCCGCGCGCGCGGCTGTCAGCACCAGCGCATCGAACGCTTCATGCGTCATGAGTCCGCGTTCCGCCACGATATCACGCACCGGGCGTCCGGTCTTTTCGGATTCCTGGGCGATCTTGGCGGCCTGTTCGTAGCCGATGCTGGGGTTGAGCAGTGTGGCCAGCGCCACGCTCTGGTGCAGGAAGTCCTTGCAGCGTTCACGGTCGACCGTGAGTCCTTTGAGATTAAATTCCGTCGTGGCGTTGATGGCGTTGGTGAGCCAGTCCAGCGCATCAAACAGCGCCGAGCCGAGCGCGGGCATCATCACGTTCAATTCGAGCTGCCCGGCCTGCGTCATCGCGGCGACGGCGGCGTCCTGTCCGATCACCTGATGGCACACCTGGTTCAGCATCTCAAACATCACCGGGTTGACCTTGCCCGGCATGATACTGGAGCCGGGTTGCACTGCGGGCAGCGTGATCTCGCCCAGGCCCGTACGCGGGCCGGAGGCGAGCAGGCGCATATCATTCGAGATGCGCGTGAGTTCAAGCGCGAGCGCGCGGATCGCATGGGAAAGGTGTTGCAGGTCAAGCATCGACTGCATCTGTGCCGCGAGGTTGTGTGCCGGGCGCAGCGGTTCACCGGTCAGGCGCGCGAGTTCCGCTGTGACCTTTTCGAGGTAGCCCGGCGCGGTGTTGAGGCCGGTGCCGACAGCGGTGCCGCCGAGGCCGATGTCGCACAGCGGCGCGTGGGTTTCACGCAGACGCTCGATGCAGCGCGTGAGCGTCCAGGCGTAGGCATTGAATTCGCGCCCCACGGTGGTGGGCACGGCGTCCTGTAAATGGGTGCGGGCGCTTTTAACGGTGTCGGCCTCGCGTGCGCCGATGCGCGCGTATTCGCCGGCCATAGTCTGTACCGCGGCGATGAGGCGCGGCAGTTTGGCGAGCGCCGCGAGGCGGATGGCGGTGGGGATGGTGTCGTTGGTGCTCTGCCCCATGTTGACGTGATCGTTGGGGTGCACCGGGCGGTAGACACCACGCTCGGCGCCGAGCGTGACATTGGCGAGGTTGGCGATCACCTCGTTGCTGTTCATGTTGTGACTGGTGCCGGCACCTGCCTGAAAGCGGTCCACCACGAACTGGTCGAGATACTCGCCTGCAAGAATTTTATCGCACGTCGCCGTGATGGCGTTGGCAAGATCATCCTTCAGCCAGCCGCATTGCCGGTTGGCGACCGCCGCCGCACGTTTGATGCGCACGTGGGCGAGGGTGAAGTCCCGGTCCGGGCCGCGCCCGCTGATCGGGAAGTTGGCCACGGCGCGCGCGGTTTGAATGCCAAACCACGCCTGAGCGGGAACCTTCATCTCACCCAGGCTGTCTCTCTCGATGCGGAAACTGATATCATTCATGTCGGTTGTGCTGTGCGATGTGTGGGGGCTGTATGCGCGTCAATTTAATTTATACCCCGCAGCTTGCTGCGGGCTCGAAGCCTTGGGGTTTCCAAAGGGGAGAAGTGCAACTCTCCCCTTGGGTCGCCCGCGCGGGTTCATACCGCGCGGTGCGCATCAATTTGATTACAGCCAGTTTAATCCTTTTTGCCGCGCTGTGGATATCGTCTGCAGCGGCGAAGGGCAATGATTTCACACTGCTCGATGTCAACGGCGTGAGCCACAAGCTGTCGGACTATCGCGGCAAGTGGGTGGTAGTGAACTATTGGGCCACCTGGTGCCCGCCCTGCCTGCAGGAAATCCCCGATCTGGTGATGTTCTATGACCGACACAAAAACAAGGATGCCGTAGTGCTGGGCGTGGTCATGGAAGACATCAGTGTGCCGTCCCTGCGTGAGTTCATGGATGATCATTTGATGGACTACCCGGTGCTGCGTGGCGGTTCGAGATACGATTCGCCGCTGGGCCCTGTGCGCGGTCTGCCGGTGACATATCTTATTGCGCCGAACGGTGAGATTGCAGCACAGCATCTGGGGCGCATAAACGCAGAGTCCATTGAGGCATTCATTAAATCACCGCCCCCACAGTTTCAAACCGGTGCCGGAAAATCCAGGCCAAAATAAAGGTGCCTCTAAAAATGATGGATTTTGCTTTAAGACAAGGCGCAGCGCCGTCGAGCAGCGGTCGCTCCTGCGCGTCCTGCGCCCGCGACATTCGTACGTCCCTGTACAGCACAGCATACAAGTTAGTATGTGAGCAGCGGAGACAAGCTGCAACGCAGTATTGGAGCAAAAGACGCATGTTTAGAGGTGCCCGTAATCAGGCGCATGACGACCTGCATACACTATAAGGTATCGGGCCGGGTGCAGGGAGTGGGTTTTCGGGCCAGTACACGGGCACAGGCGCTTAGCCTCGGCCTGTCAGGCTGGGCGCGCAACTGCGCGGATGGTGGCGTGGAGGTGCTGGCCTGCGGCGCTGCGGATCAGCTTGAAGCGCTGCGCAACTGGCTGCACTCCGGACCGCCGCATGCGCAGGTGACGGCCGTTACCCAGTCACCCGCACCGCTTGTGCGCCTCGACGGCTTCGACATTCTCTGAATCTGCGCACTGAATAGCCATGGATTTTTTCCCCATCTTTCTGCACATCAAAGGCAAGCCGTGCCTGATTGTGGGCGGCGGCGATGTCGCCGCGCGCAAGGCGTTGCAGTTGTTGCGCGCAGGCGCCGAGGTGCGCGTTGTTGCGCCCGCGCTGGGCGAGAAGCTCACGGCACTTGCCGGGCAGCATAAAATGGCCCAGCGCAGCGGCAGATTCGAGCCCGCCGATCTCGAAGGCTGCGCGCTCGTCATCGCTGCCACCGACGACAACGCCGTCAACCGTGCGGTGCATGCGGCGGCGCTGCAAAAAAACATCCCCGTCAATGTGGTGGACGATCCGGCGCTGTGCAGCTTCATCATGCCTGCGATTGTGGATCGCTCGCCGGTGCTGATCGCAGTGTCGTCCGGCGGCGCCGCGCCGGTGCTCACGCGCCTGTTGCGCGCGCGGCTCGAAACGCTGATTCCTGCCGCCTACGGCAGCCTCGCCGTGCTTGCCGCAAGGTTTCGTGAAAAAGTGAAACAGCGGTTCGCGCACAGCGAGCAGCGCCGCCGCTTCTGGGAAGGCATACTGCAGGGGCCGGTGGCCGAGCGTGTCTTCGCGGGGCAGGAGCAAGCCGCCGAGGCGGCGCTGCGGGCGGCGCTGGAAAGCGCGGATGCCGCTGTGGTCACGGGCGAAGTCTATCTGGTCGGCGCGGGGCCGGGTGATCCTGACCTGCTTACGTTTCGTGCCTTGCGCCTCATGCAGCAGGCCGATGTGGTGTTGTATGATCGCCTCATCCCGGATGCAATTCTCAATCTTGTGCGCGCCGACGCCGAACGCATCTACGTGGGCAAACGGCGCAGCGAACACGCACTGCGTCAGGAGATGATCAACCAGCTCCTGGTGCAGCATGCGAAAGCAGGCAAGCGCGTGCTGCGCCTGAAGGGTGGCGATCCGTTTATTTTCGGGCGCGGCGGCGAGGAGATCGCCACACTGGCCGAGGAGGGCATACCGTTTCAGGTGGTGCCGGGCATCACCGCGGCGTCCGGCTGCGCCGCCTACGCCGGCATCCCGCTCACACACCGTGATTACGCGCAATCGTGCGTGTTTGTCACCGGCCAGTTGCAGGACGGCGGCATGGACCTCAACTGGGCCGGGCTGATTCAGCCGCAGCAGACCATCGTCGTATACATGGGCCTCGCGGGCGTCGATGTGCTGTGCCGCGAACTCATCGCACACGGACTGCCCGCCGCCACCCCGAGCGCGCTGATCGAGCGCGGCACCACGCCACATCAGCGTGTACTGGTCGGCACGCTCGGCACCTTGCCGGAGATCATCGACCACACCGAGGTGCATGCACCCACGCTGATTATCGTGGGCGACGTGGTGCGGCTGCACGACACGCTGGCGTGGTTTCATCCCATATGAAATCCGTAATTGAAATCAGCATCGCCGGGCAGCGTCTGCGGCTGCGCGAGGGAAACAGCATCACGATGGATGTCGCCGTGAGCACGGCAAAAAACGGTGCGGGCGAGATCAACGGCAGCGAATGCACTCCGCGCGGCGCACATGTGATACGCGCGAAGATCGGCGCGGGATGTGCCCCGAATACGGTGTTCGTGAGCCGACGCCCGACCGGGAAAATCTACACACCTGCGCTGCGCCAGCAATTTCCGCAGCGCGACTGGATACTCACGCGCATCCTGTGGCTGAGCGGTTTGGAGGCGGGAAAGAATCGCCTCGGCAACGTGGATACCATGCGCCGCTACATCTACATTCACGGCTGTCCCGATGAAGATGTGATGGGCGTCGCCAGCTCGCACGGCTGCATGAAGATGCGCAACCAGGATGTGATCGAACTCTTCGACCGTGTTGCCGTGGGTACGCGCGTCATTATCAGTGAGGCACCGCAAGGATGAAATCATGTCGCTAGGCCCGGTAATGCTTGATCTGGCGGGGTTGGAAATCAGCGCCGCCGAACGCGAGATGCTCAGGCACCCCGCTGTCGGCGGCGTCATTCTGTTTGCGCGCAATTATGCGTCTGCCGATCAGGTCGTGGCGCTGGTGGCGGAGATACACGCCTTGCGCGAACCGCGCCTGCTGGTGGCGGTGGATCATGAAGGCGGCCGCGTGCAACGCTTCCGCGACGGCTTTACCGTGCTGCCCGCTGTGCGTCATCTGGGCGCACTCTACGACAGCGACCGCAAGCGTGCCAAACGCCTCGCCGAGGCGCACGGCTGGCTCATGGCGGCGGAGGTGCGTGCGGTGGGCATTGATTTCAGTTTCGCGCCGGTGCTCGATCTTGATCGCGGCGTGAGCGCCGTAATCGGTGACCGCGCGTTTCATTCCAACCCCGAAATCGTCGCCGACCTTGCGCACGCCTACATGAGCGGCATGGCGCGCGCGGGCATGGCCGCCACCGGCAAACACTTTCCCGGCCACGGCGCGGTAGAGGCGGATTCGCACATCGCGATTCCCGTGGATGAGCGCCGCTACGAAGACATCTACGCCGAAGATATTTTGCCGTTCGAGCGCATGATCCATTTCGGACTCGCCGCCGTAATGCCCGCGCACGTCATTTATCCGCGCGTCGATCCGCACCCCGCGGGATTTTCACCGTTCTGGATACAGGAAGTATTGCGCACCCGCCTCGGATTCCAGGGCGTGATCTTCAGCGACGATCTCAGCATGGAAGGCGCAAGCGTGGCGGGCAACTACGTCGAGCGTGCACATGCGGCACTGGGCGCAGGTTGCGACATGGTGCTGGTGTGCAACAATCCGGCAGCAGCAGCACAAGTCGCGGAGGCACTGACCGACCACCACAATCCCGCAGCGCACGCCCGCCTGCTACGCATGCGCGGCCGTCCGGCGCCTGATCGCATGCAACTGCAACAGTCACCGGCCTGGCAGCAGGCGGTACAGGCCGTGACGGTACATGCAACGCAAAACGGCTAGTCAGTACCACGCCGTCTCCCTATAATTCACTACAATACCCGCCGGGGAATCCGATGTCAGTTACCGCAGAGCAGGCGTTGGGCGTATACACCCACGCGGACCGTCTTTATTCGCAAGCCGAGGTTGAGGCGGCGCTTGCGCGCATGGCCGGTGAGATCGGCGCGCGCCTCAAGGAGCACAATCCGTTGCTGTTGTGCGTGATGACCGGTGGTGTGGTGGCGATGGGGCAGTTGCTTGCGCGGCTCGATTTTCCGTTGCAGGTCGATTACCTGCACGCCACGCGCTATGCGGGCAGCACGCAGGGCGGTGCGTTGCAGTGGCGCGCACGGCCCGCGACGCCGCTATGTGACCGCGTGGTGCTGGTGGTGGACGATATTCTCGATGAGGGCAACACGCTCGCGGCGATTTTGCAGTATTGCAGGGCGGAGGGCGCACGCGAGGCGTATAGCGCGGTGCTGGTGAACAAGCTGCACGACCGCAAATGCGATGTGCGCGCCGATTTTGTCGGACTTACGGTGCCGGATCGTTATGTGTTCGGTTACGGCATGGATTACAAGGACTACTGGCGCAATGCGCCCGGCATTTTTGCGGTGCGAGAGGAAGACATTTAATGACGGAACTTGCGATCATCGGCGGTAGTGGGCTCACCTCGCTCAAATGCCTGGAAGTCACGCGGCGCGAGGTGGTGTATACGCCCTACGGCGAGCCTTCGGGCCCGCTCACCTACGGCACCCTGTGTGGCAAGGAGGTGGTGTTTCTGCCGCGCCACGGTTACGGGCATACCATCCCGCCGCACATGATCAACTATCGCGCCAACCTGCAGGCGCTGAAGCAGATCGGCGTGAAGAAGGTGATTGCGGTCGCCGCGGTGGGCGGCATCCGTGCGGACCTCGTTCCGGGCAGCATCGTGATTCCCGACCAGATCGTTGATTACACCTGGGCGCGCGCGCATACGTTTTTTGAGGGTGGCGACACGCCTGTCACGCACATCGACTTCACTCATCCCTACAGCGCGGAACTGCGTGCGCTGCTGCTCAAGGGTTGCGCGAGTGCGGGGCTGGCATGCAGCAGCCAGGCGACGTACGGCGCGACGCAGGGCCCGCGCCTGGAAACCGCGGCAGAGATCAACCGCATGGAGCGCGATGGCTGCGGCATCGTGGGCATGACCGGCATGCCGGAGGCGGCGCTCGCTGCCGAGCTCGGGCTCGCCTACGCGACCTGCGCGGTGGTGGCGAACATGGCCGCAGGGCGCGGTGCGGAGACCATCTCCATGGTGGAGATTGAGTACAACCTCAAGCAGGCCATGGAAAATGTGCGCACCTTGCTTGAGCACGTCATCCCGCTGATCTGAAGGGTGCCTCTGAAAATGGCCGTCAAGGAAGTGCTGCGCATGGGCCATCCGCTGCTGTTGCAGGTAGCGGAGCCGGTGGCTGAATTCAATACCTCCGCGCTCGATGCGCTCATCGCCGACATGTTCGACACCATGGCGTCGCGCAACGGCGCGGGGCTTGCCGCGCCGCAGATCGGCGTGAGCCGGCGTGTGGTGATCTTCGGCGTGGAGCACAACCCGCGCTATCCGGAGGCCGAGCCGGTGCCGACCACCGTGCTCATCAATCCGGTGATCGAGGTGATCGGTGACGAGGACGACGAACTGTGGGAGGGCTGTCTGAGCGTGCCCGGCATGCGCGGCCTGGTGCGGCGGCCCACGTGCGTGCGCTATTCCGGTTTCGATCAACACGGTAAACGCTTCGAACGCGAGGCGCACGGATTTCACGCGCGCGTGGTGCAGCATGAGTGCGATCATCTCGACGGCATCTTGTATCCGTACCGCATCGAAGACCTGCGCCTGTTCGGTTTCGAGGACGAGTTACTGAAGGCCGTGGCGGACTGATTCGCTATGCGGGTGGCGCTCGGCGTTGAATACGACGGCACAAAGTTTTACGGCTGGCAGTTGCAGCTGGGTACGCGCACGGTGCAGGAGTGCGTCGAACAGGCGCTGTCCAAGGTCGCGGATCATTCGGTGCGCGTGATCACTGCGGGCCGCACCGATACCGGCGTGCACGCCCTCGGTCAGGTGATCCATTTCGACACAACATCTGTACGCAGTGACCGTGCGTGGATATACGGCGCGAACTCTTATCTCCCCGATGACTGTGGCGTGGTGTGGGCGCAGCCTGTGAGTGACGAATTTCATGCGCGTTTTTCCGCCACGGCACGCTATTACCGCTATGTGATTTTCAACCGTGCGGTGCGTCCCGGTGCGTTCGGCAGCCGCGTGAGCTGGTGTTATCGGCCGCTGAATGTCGAATATATGCAGGAGGCCGCGCGCCATCTCATCGGCGCGCACGATTTCTCTTCGTATCGCGCACTGGCGTGCCAGGCGAAAAACCCGGTGCGCACGGTGCACCGTCTCGATGTGGCGCGTTACGGCGAGCTGGTCGTGCTCGACATCGTCGCCAACGCCTTCCTGCATCATATGGTGCGCAACATCGCGGGCGTGCTGATGACGGTAGGCGCGGGCGAGCGCGCACCCGCGTGGGCACGCGAGGTGCTGGAGGCGTGTGACCGGACTTTGGGCGGTGTCACCGCCCCGCCGCACGGCCTGACGCTCATGCGTGTGGAATATCCCGAATCCTTCGGCCTGCCGCGCCTTCCACTGCCGCCCGTGCTCTGTTAGTCAGGAGTCACAAAATTAAGGCTACAACGCTTATGATGTGACTCCTGACTAATCGCCGTGTGTATCTACCCCCACCCTGTCCCGCCCCCTAAACAGGGGGCGGGGACGTAGCGGAAAGTGTAGACTTACTGGCTGGCTTCTGAGTAATCTTAACAATTCAGTGACTTGCCATGCGGACACGGGTTAAAATTTGCGGTATTACACGTCCTGAGGACGCGCGCGCGGCGGCGCTGCTTGGTGCGGATGCCATCGGGCTGGTATTTTACGCGGCGAGTCCGCGCGCGGTGAGCATCGAGCAGGCGCAGACGATTGTACGCACGTTGCCGGCGTTCGTTACCGTGGTCGGTTTGTTCGTCGACGCCGCGCCCGCCGCAATTGAACAAGTGCTGCAATCCGTGCGTATCGATACGCTGCAATTTCACGGTCACGAACCGGCAGGGCAGTGCGGCCGTTACCGGCGGCCTTACATCAAGGTGCTGCGCATGAGTGAAGGTGTGGATGTGGCGGCCTGCGCGCGCGACTATGCCGACGCCGCAGCGTTGCTACTCGACACGTATCATGAAAAAATTGCGGGCGGTATGGGCACACCGTTCGACTGGTCGCGCGTGCCGGCGAATATGGATAAACCGATCATTCTCGCCGGTGGTCTCGCGCCGCAAAACGTGGGCGCGGCGGTGCGACAAGTACGGCCCTACGGCGTTGACGTGAGTGGCGGCGTGGAATCGGCTCAAGGAATCAAGGACGCGCAGAAAATGGCGACGTTTATAGAAGAGGTTAATCGTGTTAACAGCTAAGGCGCGCACAACCACCTACACCTCATTACCGGATGCCAACGGCCACTTCGGCCCCTACGGCGGGCGCTTCGTCGCTGAGACGCTGATGCAGCCGCTCGAAGAGCTGCGCCTCGCGTATGAGCGTTACAAAAACGATGCTGATTTTGTTGCCGAATTCGATCACGACCTCAAGCATTACGTCGGTCGTCCGTCGCCGCTGTATCTTGCCGAGCGCTGGACCAAACAGCTCGGCGGCGCGCAGATTTATTTGAAGCGCGAGGACCTGAACCACACCGGCGCGCACAAGGTGAACAACACCGTAGGCCAGGCGCTGCTCGCCAAGCGCATGGGCAAGACGCGCATCATCGCCGAGACCGGCGCGGGGCAGCACGGCGTCGCCACGGCCACCGTGGCCGCGCGCCTCGGCCTGGAGTGCGTGGTGTACATGGGCTCCGAGGACATCAAGCGCCAGGCGCTCAACGTCTTCCGCATGAAGCTGCTGGGCGCCACCGTGGTGCCGGTCGAGTCCGGCTCGAAGACGCTGAAGGACGCGCTCAACGAGGCGATGCGCGACTGGGTCACCAACGTGGACAACACCTTTTATATCATCGGCACCGTGGCTGGCCCGCATCCGTATCCGATGATGGTGCGCGATTTTCAGTCCATCATCGGGCGCGAGGCGCGCGCACAGATTCTGGAGCAGGCCGGGCGCCTGCCGGATGCGCTCGTCGCCTGCGTGGGCGGCGGCTCCAACGCCATCGGATTGTTTTATCCGTTTCTCGAAGACGCGGCCGTAGCGATCTACGGCGTCGAAGCCGCAGGCGAGGGCATCGACACAGAGCATCACGCGGCGACGTTGTGTAAGGGCCGCCCCGGCGTGCTGCACGGCAACCGCACCTACCTCATCGAAGATGACGACGGCCAGATCATCGAGACACACTCCATCTCCGCCGGCCTCGATTATCCCGGCGTGGGGCCGGAGCACGCCTGGCTCAAGGACAGTGGGCGTGCCAGCTACGTGGCGATTACCGATAACGAAGCTGTGCAGGCCTTTCACGACCTCACCCGTATCGAGGGCATCATGCCCGCGCTGGAGTCGAGCCACGCGCTCGCTTACGCGACCAAGCTCGCGCCGACCATGAAAAAAGATCAGATCATCATCGTCAATCTGTCGGGCCGTGGTGATAAAGACATGCACACCGTGGCGGCGCGCGAGGGAGTGCGAGTATGAGCCGTGCACACTCCGGACAGGAGGCACACCTGCAAGAGGCGGCGGTGAATCGCATCACGCAATGCTTTGCCGCGCTGCGCACGCAAAAACGCAAGGCGCTGATTCCTTTTATTACCGCCGGTGATCCGAATCCTGAATTGACCGTGCCGCTGATGCACGCGATGGTGAGTGCGGGCGCAAACATCATCGAGCTCGGCGTGCCGTTCTCCGATCCGATGGCCGACGGCCCGGTGATCCAGCGTGCGTCGGAGCGTGCGCTCAAGCATCATGTGAGCCTGCGCCACGTGCTCGACAGGGTGCGCGAATTCCGTACGCGGAATAATGCGACACCCGTCGTATTGATGGGCTACCTGAATCCGGTGGAGATGCTGGGCTACGAAGCCTTTGCGCGCGCCGCCGCCGCGTCCGGTGTCGACGGCGTTCTCACCGTGGATATGCCGCCGGAAGAAGCAGTTGATCTCGTCACGGCATTGCAGGCACACGCCATCGCCCCCATCTTTCTGCTCGCGCCCACCAGCACGCCGGAGCGCATCGCCAAGGTCAGCGCGCTGGCGCAAGGTTATCTTTATTATGTCTCGCTCAAAGGAGTCACCGGCGCCGCGACGCTCGATGTCGAGGCGGTCGGGCGCAAACTCGACGAGATTCGCGCCCTGACGAAGCTGCCGCTGGGGGTGGGTTTCGGCATCAAGGACGCCGCCACCGCAGCACGCGTCGCCCAACTCGCCGATGCCGTGATCGTGGGCAGCGCGCTGGTGCAGAAGATCGAGCAACTGGAACACGAGCCCGACAAGATCATGCCGGAGATCGCCGCGCTGCTTGCCGGGATGCGCCGGGCGATGGACGAACCATCCGGCAGACCCAAATGAGCTGGTTCGAAAAATTGCTCCCGTCCAAGATCAGAACCGAAGGCAACGGGCCGAAGAAAACGGTGCCGGAGGGCCTGTGGACGAAATGCGAGTCCTGTGCCTCGGTGCTGTTCCGCACCGAGCTGGAGCGCAATCTCGATGTCTGTCCCAAATGCAATCACCACATGCGCATCGGCGCACGGCAACGTCTCGATCATTTTCTCGATGCCGAGCCGCGCACGGAGATCGGCGCGGAACTTGCGCCGGTGGACGCGCTCAAGTTCCGTGACAGCAAGCGCTACAAGGACCGCCTGACCCAGGCGCACAAAGACACCGGCGAGAACGATGCGCTGATTGTCGTGCGCGGCAAGCTCAAGGGCATGCCGCTCGTCGCGTGTGCGTTCGAGTTCCGCTTCATGGGCGGATCGATGGGCGCGGTGGTCGGTGAGCGTTTCGTGCGCGCCGTGAACCACTGTCTCGAACAACGCATACCGCTGGTGTGTTTTTCCGCCAGCGGCGGCGCGCGCATGCAGGAGGGCTTGTTTTCACTCATGCAGATGGCCAAGACCAGCGCCGCGCTTGCGCGCCTGAGCGAACGCGGCATCCCGTTCATTTCCGTGCTCACCGATCCCACCATGGGCGGTGTGTCGGCGAGTCTCGCCATGCTGGGCGATGTGAACGTGGCCGAGCCCAAGGCGCTGATCGGGTTTGCCGGCCCGCGCGTGATCGAGCAGACGGTGCGCGAGGTGTTGCCGGAAGGTTTCCAGCGTGCCGAATTTCTGATGGAACACGGCACCATCGATATGATCGTAAACCGCCACGACATGCGCGACAGAATCGCCCGGCTGCTGGCTATGCTTACGCATCAATCTTAAAGGCAGTGGCGAGTGGCTAGTAGCGAGTGGCGAGGAAAGCAGGCAATACCCTTTTATATCTAGTTCCTCGCTACTAGCCACTCGCCACTGTATTACTGTATTTATGACTTTAGCCGACTGGTTGTCCTGGCAAGAGACTAAACATCCCCGACTGATCGATCTCGGTCTGGAGCGCGTGAGCAGCGTGCTCCAGCGCATGGGGCTCGCGCAGCCTCCGCATGCCGTGATCACGGTGACCGGCACCAACGGCAAAGGCTCCAGCGTGGCATTGCTGGAGGCGATCTATCGCGCCGCCGGGTACCGCGTGGGGGCCTACACTTCGCCGCATCTGTTGCGCTATAACGAGCGCGTCCGCGTGCTGGGTGAAGAGGCCAGCGACGTGCAGTTGTGCGAGGCCTTCGCGCGCATCGACGCGGCGCGCGGCGAAATCTCGCTGAGCTATTTTGAGTTCGGCACGCTCGCAGCGTT
Organism: Pseudomonadota bacterium; assembly: GCA_027624315.1. Taxonomy (GTDB): domain Bacteria; phylum Pseudomonadota; class Gammaproteobacteria; order SURF-13; family SURF-13; genus JAQBXX01. The sequence goes on along the minus strand of JAQBXX010000008.1, from coordinate 10,758 downwards.
CGACATCTTTCAGCGCGCACAACTCGACGTCGCCATCCTCGAGGTCGGGCTCGGCGGGCGGCTGGACGCGGTGAACATACTCGACGCCGACGTCGCGCTGGTGACGAGCATTGGTATCGACCATGTGGAGTGGCTGGGTCCTGATCGCGAGAGCATCGCACGCGAGAAGGCAGGCATCTTCCGTGTGGAGCGGCCCGCGATCTGCGGCGACCCTGATGTGCCGCAAAGTCTGCGCGCGCACGCGCGTGATTGTGCCGCGCCGCTCTATTGTCTTGAGCGTGACTTCGGTTACAGCGCCGATTACAGCGCCGGTACCGGCGACTGGTCGTGGTGGGGCCGCTACGATGACGCGAGCGCGCGCTACGAACACCTGCCTTTCCCCGGCCTGCGCGGCGCATTTCAGTTGCGCAACGCCGCCGCTGTGCTGATGGCGCTGCAACCGCTGCTGCCGCGCCTGCCGGTGAGCGAGGACGCCGTGCGTCAAGGGCTGCTGGCCGCGAAGTTGCCGGGCCGATTCCAGGTGCTGCCCGGTCCCGTCACGCGCATTTTTGACGTCGCGCACAATCCGCACGGCGCGGAGGTGCTGGCGCGCACCTTGAAAGAATATCCGTGCGTGGGCCGTACGCTGGCGGTGTTTTCCATGCTGGCGGACAAGGACATCGCGGGCGTGATCGACAGGATGCGTGAGGTGATCGACCAGTGGCATGTGGCGGCACTTCCTGCGGCGCGCGCGGCAAGCGCGGAGCAGATCGTACACCTGCTGCGTGAAAATGCGGCCCAGGCCGTGGTGCATGAACACGGCAGTATCAGTGCGGCCTATCGCGCCGTTATGGAACAGGCCCGCCCCGGTGACCGCGTGGTGGTGTTCGGTTCATTTTATACGGTGGCCGAGGTGCTGCAGCAGGTCTATAATCAGCCTTAACTATTTCAGGATGTGGAGATGCAAGACAGTAGTCTGAAACAACGCCTGGCGGGTGCCATCGTGCTGGTCTTCCTGGGCGTGATCGTGATCCCCATGCTGCTCTCCGGCGAAGGGCCTGCGCCGATCACCCAGAGCAACATTCCGCCGCCGCCGAAATCCGAGTTCAGTTCCAAGATCATTCCGCTGGATGAGGTGCCCGCTGCAGGCACGCTGAACCCGGTGCCGATCAGTCCGCCCGCCGCCAGTGTGGAGCAGCCCGCCGCGCCCGCCGCCGCTGCACCGTCTCCGGCAAAGAACGCAGCCACAGCCGAGGCTCCGGTTGTGCCAGTTCCCGCTCAGGCCCCGGCAAAAAACGTGACTCCAACTGCGGTGCCTGTTGTTCCGGCTCCGGTAAAGAGTGCCTCCCCGGCCGTGGCGCCGCCTGCGGCTGCGGTCAATAAGCCTGCCGACACGGCCAACAAAAAACCGGCTGCGGCCAGGGCAGCGGAGGCGTGGGTAGTGCGGCTCGGTAGTTTTGCCAGCGAGCAGAATGCGCTGGCGCTGCGCGACAAGTTGCGCAGCAAGGGGTACAAGGCGCTGGTGGAAAAGGTTACCACCCGTGGTGTACCTCTGCTGCGGGTGAGCGTGGGGCCGGAGGCGCAGCGCGCACGCGCGGAGGCCGTGCGCGACAGGCTGCAGAAGGAGCTCAACATCAAGGGTAACGTGGTTCAATATCCCTGATCACTACGCTGGGGACAGGCCGGGCGTCTATGCTAAAATACGCTCTTGTATCGCACACAGGCGCGGGCCAGTGACAGCATGATCTGGGTTGACTATACCATCATCGGGATTATTGCCCTTTCCACGCTGATCGGTCTGATCCGGGGCGTGGTGCGCGAGGCCTTGTCGCTTATCGCCTGGGTGGTCGCGCTGTGGATAGCGTTCACTTTCTCGGAGCGTTTTTCCGGGCTTTTCGCGACGCACATTGCAACCCCGTCCGTGCGCCTTGCGGCGGCGTTTATCACCCTCTTTGTCGTCACGCTGATCCTCGCCGCCGTGGTGAATTATCTCATCGCAAAAATGGCGGACAAGGGCGGTCTCAAGGGCACCGACCACGCGCTCGGCGTGGTGTTCGGACTGGCGCGCGGCGTGATTGTGGTCGCGCTGCTGGTGCTGCTCGCCGGCGCCACGCCGCTGCCCAAAGACCAGTGGTGGAGTGAGTCCATGTTGATCGGCCGTTTTCAAACCCTGTCCGTGTGGCTACGCGGATTTTTGCCGCCGCAACTCGCACAGAAATTTGAATACAGCAACGATAGTTAGCAGGCTGCCGAAAAACTCGTTTTTCAGCATCCTGATATAGTGAGGTAGTTTACATGTGTGGCATTATCGGAATTGTCGCCAAGTCCGCCGTGAATCAGGCCCTGTACGACGGCCTCACGGTGCTGCAACATCGCGGTCAGGATGCCGCCGGCATCGTGACCTGCGATGACGGTCGGCTCTACATGCGCAAGGACAACGGCCTGGTGCGCGATGTATTTCATACCCGTCACATGCGCAACCTGCCCGGTAATATCGGCATCGGTCATGTGCGTTATCCCACGGCGGGCTGCTCCAGTTCCGCCGAGGCGCAGCCGTTTTACGTGAATTCGCCCTACGGCGTGTGCCTCGCGCACAACGGCAACCTCACCAACGCCGACGAACTCAAGGAAGAATTGTTCCGCGAAGGCCTGCGCCACATCAACACCGACTCCGATTCAGAGGTGCTGCTCAACGTGTTCGCGCAGGAGTTGCAGCGCTGCGGAAAACTGCGCATCGACGAAAACGACATCTTCGCGGCGATTGCACGCGTGCATAAGCGCTGCCGCGGCGGTTATGCCGCCATCGCCATGATCACCGGCTACGGCGTCGTCGGCTTCCGCGATCCCTTCGGCATCCGTCCGGTCGTATTCGGCAAGCGTGACAGCGAACTCGGTGTGGAATACATGATCGCCTCCGAGAGCGTGGCGCTCAACACGCTGGGCTTCGATCTGGTGCGCGACATCGCGCCCGGCGAAGCGGTGCTGATCGATGCCGGCGGCCACCTGCACACGCGCCAGTGCGCGGACCACCCGGTATGCGCGCCGTGTATTTTCGAGTACGTCTATCTTGCGCGCCCCGACTCCATCATCGACGGCATTTCCGTGTATCAGGCGCGCATCCGCATGGGTGAAATGCTCGCGCGCAAGATTCAGCGCGAATGGCCCAAGCACGACATCGACGTGGTGATTCCGATCCCGGACACGAGCCGCACCGCGGCGCTGCAACTCTCGCAGGAACTCGGCATCGCCTACCGCGAGGGCTTCGTGAAAAACCGCTACATCGCGCGCACCTTCATCATGCCCGGGCAGGGTCAGCGCAAACGGTCGGTGCGCCAGAAACTCAATGCCATCGGCATGGAGTTCAAGGGCAAGAACGTGCTGCTGGTGGACGATTCCATCGTACGCGGCACGACATCGCAGCAGATCATCCAGTTGGCGCGAGAGGCCGGCGCGCGCAAGGTGTATTTCGCCTCCGCCGCGCCGCCGGTGCGTTACCCCAACGTGTACGGCATCGATATGCCTTCGGTACACGAGCTCATCGCGCATGATCGCAGCGAGCAGGAAGTGGCGCAGGCCATCGGTGCTGACGGCCTGATCTATCAGGACCTCGACGACCTGATCGACGCCACGCGCAGCGACAACACCGCCATCAAGCGTTTTGATGCCTCCTGCTTCAGCGGCGAGTACATCACCGGCGGCGTGGATCGCCGTTATCTCGATCACATTGAAAAACTGCGCTGCGATTCCGCCAAGGCGCAGCAGCGCGCAGCGCAAAATGAAGCCATGGATTTGCATAACGACGCTTGAGCCAACATGACACGCGACGATAAAAAAAATACATCTAATCAGAAGCAGAAGAATTACCGCTTCGACACGCGTGCCGTGCGCGCGGGCCAAATCCGCACCTCCGAAGACGAACAGTCCGAGCCGATCTTTCCCACGGTAAGCTTTGTGGCCGAGAGCGCCGCGCAGGCCGCCGCGCGCTTTTCAGGCGCCGAGCCGGGCAACATCTATTCGCGTTTCACCAACCCCACGGTGCGTACCTTCGAACAGCGCCTCGCGAGCCTTGAAGGCGGTGAGCGCTGTGTGGCAACCGGCTCGGGCATGTCCGCCATCCTCACCACCTGCATGGGCCTGCTGAAGAGCGGCGACCACATCGTAGCCTCGCGCAGCATCTTCGGCCCCACGGTGATTTTGTTCAACACCATCCTCGCACGCTTCGGCATCGAGACCACTTTCGTGCCGCTCACCGACCTCGCGGCGTGGCAGCAGGCATTGCGCCCCAACACGCGCCTGCTATTTCTGGAGACGCCGTCCAACCCGCTCACCGAAGTGGCCGATATCGCCGCACTGGCGAAGATCGCGCACAAAAACGGAAGTTTGTTGGTGGTGGACAACTGCTTCTGCACCCCTGCGTTGCAACTTCCGCTCGCACTCGGCGCGGACATCGTCGTGCATTCCGCGAGCAAATACATCGACGGCCAAGGCCGCGCAGTGGGCGGCGCGATAGTCGGCAGCGAAAAACTGGTGGGCGGCGACATCTACGCCTTTCTGCGCACCGCAGGTCCCAGCATGAGCCCGTTCAATGCGTGGATTTATCTCAAAGGGCTGGAGACGCTGCGCCTGCGCATGGACGCGCACAGCCGCAGCGCGCTGCAACTTGCCGAGTGGCTGGAGCAGCAGCCCGCGGTCAAGCGCGTGCACTATCCGGCTCTGCCATCGCACCCGCAGCACGCCCTCGCCATGAAGCAGCAAACCGCGGGCGGAGGTGTGCTGTCGTTTGAACTCGCAGGCGGGAAGGCGGCCGCGTGGAAACTGATCGACGCCACCCAGATCATCTCCATCACCGCCACCTTCGGCGACACCAAAAGCACCATCACCCACCCCGCCACCACCACCCACTGGCGCCTCACCCCCGAAGCCCGCGCCGCCGCCGGCATCAGCGACGGCCTGGTGCGCATCGGCGTTGGCCTCGAAGACGTCGAGGATTTAAAGGACGACCTGAAGGTCGGGTTTTCCGCCTGTTAGCCGCCACAGGAAGTGCTGTGAGCATCTTCGGCGTTAGAGCGTTGCTAGTAACCTTCACTGGGTACGCTATTCTTTGCTCGTATACATGGCCGCATGGATTCGTGCCCTCTAGTATCGTTGGAATCACTTCCGATTGTACTGGTCGGATTTGCGCTGATTCTGTTGTTGTTTCTCGTCTGGCTTGGTGTGCTTTTCGCGCCGTTCTCGTGGCTCATTGACGAAGATATGCTTCGGAATATGATCTATGGAGCATCTTACGAACCGCTCCAAGAGAAAGATCGAAACAAAGACATCAAGATTCCTCTTCGTCAGCTAATTCTGGACGCTCGCAGTAGTGTTGGCGTTTTTGGAATTATTTACAACGCTGTCGGGTTGGTTATTATTTTTGGAATCTGCTTTTTTTCTTGGTACAAACTTGCCGACAGTCTCGAACAACCTCTGTTGCTAATTATCGCTGCCCCACTAATGTGGCTCGCATATCGAGCGCTGGCTGGTCTCGTTTCGGCAACGTCAATGCGCAACGCTGTCCTGCCACTCATCGGTGTGTTGTTCTTCTTTCTTTTCGCTCCTGTATTTCCGCTTTCTGGTGAAGGGGGCCCCAAGCTCCCAGTTCCAAACCCTCTGGTTGCGAAATCTTTGCAGATGATTGGGGCAGGCGGCGGCTTGTATGTCATTCTCGGCGGGGTTGACACTGCTACACCGCCCGCTAGAGGTGTCCTCCTCTTCTATGACGGCACCAAAGCATGGTATCGGCCATGCGCTGCGTCTTCTGACACGATCGCAATAGCATCAATTTCGTTTCTGCAATTCTCCACGGCTGCGCAGCTCAATGATAGTCCGGAAACAGTGTGCAGCGCAGCACGTAGGGCGGATTAGCGCAGCGTAATCCGCCGAATGTGTGGGCAATGGTGAGACTGCTGATGTGAGGGGTAACCGATGCCAGACACAAATCTGGCACAGAAGATCGGTTGAGCGGGTTTAACCGATGAATACATCTTTCAAAAATTTGGAGCTGGCGAGAGGAGTCGAACCCCCGACCGGCTGATTACAAATCAGCTGCTCTACCAACTGAGCTACGCCAGCGTTGGAAGTACGATCTGTGCGGAAACGTGCGGCCATTGTAGGTAATTCACGCAGCGAAGGCAATTTACTGTGTAGCCGGAGGCAGGCTCTCGGGCGCGGAGGGCGGCTCGGCGGCAGGTGACAGTTGCTTGAGTTGATCGGGATTGAGTTCGTGCAGCAGTACGATGCCTTTTGATTTGTCGGTTGCGACGGGTGTTGGGGCCGGGGTGTTATTTCCCCAGAGCTGCCAGGCGAAAAATCCCAGATTCAGCAGCACCAGCAACAGAAATAACCTTTTCACGATGAACCCCCTGCGATTACGGCGAGGCCTTGCAGCACCAGGTCAGGCGTGTGACGGTACTGTGTGGCAAGATGGGGCAGGACGCGCGCGGCGTCACCGCCGGTGATGATGCGGGTGACGGTGGTGCCGAGAGCGGCCTCGGCGTCCGCCGTTGCGCGTTCGATGGCGCCGGTGAGCGCATACAGCGTGCCGTTGTGCACCGCCTCGCGTGTGGAGCGCGCAAATGGCGTGAGAGGGTGCATATCCTGTTGCATGTCGTCGCTGATGATTTTTTGCGTGTGTTCAAACAATGCGCGCTGCATCAGTCTCAGCCCCGGCAATATAACGCCGCCTGAATGATTGCCGTCCGCCGTCAAGGTGTCAATAGTTACCGCCGTTCCACAATCTACTATGCACACGGCGCCGGGAGTGTGTCTGTGCGCCGCAATCAGCGCCACCCAGCGGTCGGCGCCGAGCTTGCCGGGGTCGGCATAGGCGTTGGTGACGCCGCAGGCGCGGGGTTGTGCGCGCACGAATTCCGGTTCCAGTTTCCACAGCCGTTGCGTGCGGGCGGACAGGCGCGCGGAAAATTCGTCACCCGCGACGTTCGATACGATGATGCGCGTGGGCGTAGCGACGGCCGCCCACGCGGATTGCGCGTGAGCATGCAGATCGAGCCCCGCCTGCGCGGCGCTGCCCGGCTGTTCGAGCCCCGCGGCTGTCAGCCACGCCCATTTGAGGCGTGTGTTGCCGCTGTCGAGCAAGAGGATTTTGTCCGTACTCACGTCAACTCCCTCACACTCACTTCGCCGGAATAATAGCGCTGTGTGGCGCCGTTCACGAGCAGCTTGAGCGCGCCATCGTCGGCCACGCCCTGAGCCAAGCCGTTGATGTTGCGCCCGGCGAGGTTGAGCGCCACGCGCTTGCCTGCGATGAGATCAAGCTGTTTCCACTCCGCCATGAACGGCGCGAGGCCGTAGCGCTGGAATTCGTGCAACGCCAGCAGGAGATGTTGCAGCAGCAGGCCCGCGAGCAGGTTGCGCGACGGCGGCGGGTCGAGCAGTGTACGCATGTCCACCCACGGTTGATCGATCATCTGCGCCGCCGGCGCCGGCATGACCACATTCAAGCCGACGCCGGCGACCAGATGGCACGGCCCGGAGCTTTCGCCCGCCATGTCGAGCAGGATACCGGCGAGCTTGCGCCCTTGCCAGAGCACGTCGTTCGGCCACTTCAGGCCTGCGCCTTTGGGACCGATGGGGAGACCGGCGGCGTGCAGCGCGCGCATCACGGCCACCGCCACGGCGAGGCTGGCGCCACCGAGCGTGCCGGGGCCCGCCGTGAAGCGCCACAACAGCGAGAGATAGATATTCCCGCCCGGCGGCGAAACCCATGTGCGCCCATGCCGCCCGCGCCCCGCGTGTTGCTGCTCGGCGAGGCAGGCCGTGCCGCCGGGTGCGCCGCAGGCCGCCTGACGCATTAAATACAGATTGGTGGAGTCAGTGTCGTCGAGGATTTCGACCTTGCCGAGCAGGCGCTGCGCGGGTTTGCTCAAGGTCGCGCGTATCGCCTCTTTGTCCAGCGTTTCGACCGGGTGCGCGAGACGGTAGCCACGCCCCGTGACGGCATGGACTTCGAGGCCTGCGGCGGACAGTGCCTGCATTTCCTTCCACACCGCGCTGCGGCTCACGCCGAGCGTATGGCCCAGCGCCGTACCGGAATGGAACAGGCCGTCGCTCAGCAGGCTTAAGAGGCTTCGTTTCAGTTTCTGGCGCATGGCGGCCCAGTGTAGCAAAATAGGGCCTTACCAGTAGCTCTGAGGACGGCATGCGCCAGGTCTGGATAAGCGAATTTTGGCGGTTGACAGGCATCGGGCTGGTCGCGCTCTTGGCGGGGCTGGTGGCGGGGTACGCTGAGCTTTTCCTGCTGCTCGCAGTGCTCGGTTATCTCGCCTGGCATCTCGTCAACCTGATGCGCTTGCAGCGCTGGCTGGCGGAGGGCGAAGACGCGCATCCCCCCGTTTCGAGCGGGGCGTGGGATGTGATATTCACCGATCTGGCGCGTATGCAGGCGCGCAATCGCAAACGCAAGCGCAAGCTCACCCGCACCCTCACGCGGTTTGAAGACGCCGCTGCGGCGCTGCCGGACGCGGTGGTCGTGCTGGGAATGCATGACGAAATCGAGTGGTTTAATAACGCAGCGCAACAGCTATTAGGGCTGCATTGGCCGCAGGACGTTGGTCAGCGCATCAGCAATCTGCTGCGTCACCCGGCGTTTATCGAGTTTCTTACGGCGCGCGAATACTCCAGAAGCGTGGAATTGTCCGCGTCGGCGAATGCCGACGTGCTACTCGCGGTGCTGGTGGTGCCTTACGGCAATGAGCAGCGCCTGCTGGTCGCGCGTGACATCACGCGTATCCGCCGTCTGGAACAGGTGCGCAGTGATTTTGTCGCCAACGTGTCACATGAACTGCGCACCCCGCTCACGGTGATCAACGGCTTTTTCGAGACGGCGAACGAAGATGCTACGGAGTGCCCGCCCGACTGGCGGCGTCCGATGCAACTCATGCGGCAGCAGGCGCAGCGCATGCAGAATATCGTGCAGGATCTGCTGCTGCTGTCGCGTCTGGAGATGGAGCAGCCGTCGCGGGTGGAGATTGTGATGGTGCCCGAACTGCTTGAGGCCGTTGTGCTGGAGGCGCGGGCCTTGAGCGGTGCGCGCAAACATCAGATCGTGCTCGATGTCGACAGGGAGCTCGGGCTGCGCGGCAACGCAGACGAACTGCGCAGCGCATTTTCCAATCTGGTATTCAACGCCGTGCAGTACACGCCGGAGCAGGGCGAAATCAATGTGCGCTGGTTCCGCGATGCTGAGGGCGTGCACCTTGCAGTGAGCGACACCGGCACCGGTATCGCCGCGCACCACATCCCGCGCCTTACCGAGCGCTTCTACCGCATCGATGCGGGACGCTCGCGCCAGAGCGGCGGCACCGGCCTCGGCCTCGCCATCGTCAAGCACGTGCTCAACCGGCACGGCGCGCAGTTGCGCATTGAGAGCGAGCTGGGCAAGGGCAGCACCTTCAGTTGTGATTTTCCGCTCGCGGCGCTGGTACATCTGGCCGGCACGCAATAGCGCGCACGCGATGCGAGCAACGTCTGAGCGTGAGTGGAGGGAAAATGCCGTGCCGGGGTAGAACCAGCTAATTTGACGGGTATTTCGTCATCAGCGGGTCAGAGGTTCGGCTCCCCTCACTGGTACCAATAAAAACAATGGCTTGTCTGTACCATACCAAGTATTAATTAGTTGCTGGTTATTAAGGATATAAGAAAATTTGTTCGGGCTGCACGGCCGCCCGGAAGTATCTTGCAACGAACCAGACTACGGCGTAGTTTAATGCTGTAGATACCCGGTCGGGCAATCTAGGCCTGTGCCGTCGCGCAGGCCCATTACCTAATCATCTTGTTAGGAGGGGCTGACTATGAACCTCAGTAAATATCTTGTTAATGCCAGCACTGTGTGTAGTTGGGATGGCGAGAACCAGCGGGCTGCGGACAACTTCAATCGTATTTATCATGCACTAGATATGCGCATCAGCCCGGTCCTTATCATCGGGAAAGAGCCGCAATGGGATCCCGAACTCTACAATGAGATTATGAGCCGTGTACGGGACGATTGGATGCGCAAAAAAGATATGCTGCTCAAACTCACGGACGAGCAAATCGCAGAGTATGTGGAGTCCCAGGCAGCGATCTACCATATCTCACCGGTTCTGCCCCCGGTGGTGGACAATGTCGAGGTTCTGCGAGCGCCATAATCGGCGATCTCTCATCCGAGGTAACTCTTGGATAAGTCCTGCGGGCTAAAGCCCCGTGCGACGCATCGCAGAGGGCGCGCCTGGCATCCCTGCGCCGTATAATAGCGCAACGTCTGAGCGTGGGCAGGGAGGAAATGGTGGGCCGTGCTGGGGTCGAACCAGCGACCTACTGATTAAGAGTCCTTATATATCAATAACTTACAACACACCACAACACACTAAAGCAAGTCTATCAAGGGCTTATGAGCGCACCATTTTCGTGAGGTGTTGCCGTTTATTGCCTCTTTTATTGTGTGAGTGCCCCGCCAGTGCCCCATGACGGGGGTACCGTGAAAAAAAGGGGGCGGGGGTATCATGTGGGGGGTCCCCATCCATTCACCTTCCTCCAAAAATGCGCCGAAAATTTCCCGAGTGTGGGCGCGTCATGCGGCGCTGCTCACCGGGCGCGAGCCGTCGCAGCCTGATGCGCGGGTGGGGGTGGGCGGGGGTTCAAAAACAAGCGGAGGCAATTTACACATAGTGCAAATTATGCGGGCGAGAGCCGGACAGCACGCTTTTTGTGCTGCGCATAATATCGAGCATTATGTTGAATTGC
>JAQBXX010000041.1 GCA_027624315.1 Pseudomonadota bacterium | reverse complement strand
TCAACAGGGGGCGGGGACGTGGCGGAGAGTGCAGCCTTAATAATGAACTCATCAGTCACGACGCGGAGCACTAATCTATGCTGCTTTATCTGTTCGCCTGGCTGGAAAAATTCTACAGCGGCTTCAATGTCTTTCAGTACCTCACGCTGCGCGCCATCCTCGGCGTGCTCACCGCGCTGCTGATTTCGCTGCTGCTCGGCCCGCGCATGATCCGCCTGCTGAGTTTCCGCCAGATCGGCCAGCAGGTGCGCGACGACGGCCCGCAGAGCCACCTGAGCAAGGCCGGCACGCCCACCATGGGCGGCGCGCTGATTCTGGTTTCCATCGCTGTGGCAACGCTGTTGTGGGCCGACCTGGGCAATCGCCACATCTGGCTGGTGCTCATCGTCACACTGCTGTTCGGTCTGATCGGCGGCATCGACGATTACGCCAAACTGACACAGGGCAGCTCGAAGGGCCTGTCCGCACGCACCAAATATTTCTGGCAGTCGGTCGTGGGCTTGAGCGCGGCGCTGCTTCTGTTTTACACCGCACAGATTCCCGCCGAGACGCAACTCATCGTGCCGTTTTTCAAGCACGCCTCGATTGAGCTTGGCGCGCTGTTCATCCTGCTCGCCTATTTCGTCATCGTCGGCACCAGCAACGCGGTCAATCTCACCGACGGTCTCGATGGCCTCGCCATTCTGCCCACGGTGATGGTGGGCTCGGCGCTGGGCGTCTTCGCCTACGCCACCGGCCACGTGAATTTCGCCCACTACCTCGGCATCCCCCACATCCCCGGCGTGGGCGAACTGGTGATTTTCTGCGGCGCGCTGGCGGGCGCGGGGCTGGGCTTTCTGTGGTTCAACACCTATCCCGCGCAGGTGTTCATGGGCGACATCGGCGCGCTCGGCCTGGGTGCGGCGCTGGGCGTGATCGCCGTGGTGGTGCGGCAGGAGATCGTGCTGTTCATCATGGGCGGCGTGTTCGTGATGGAGACCGTGTCGGTGATTCTGCAGGTGGCGTCGTTCAAGCTCACCGGCAAACGCATCTTCCGCATGGCGCCGCTGCATCACCACTTTGAACTCAAGGGCTGGCCGGAGCCGCGCGTGATCGTGCGCTTCTGGATCATCACCGTGGTGCTGGTGCTGATCGGCCTGGCGACACTGAAGATACGTTGAGATGGCGACCGTCATGACACACGACGCGGCACTACCGCAGACCATCATCGTCGGGCTGGGCAAGACCGGCCTGTCGGTCGCGCGCTTTCTCGGCGCACGCGGCGTGGCGTTTGCCGTCACCGACAGCCGCGCCGCGCCGCCCGGGCTCGCCGCGCTGCAAAAAGAATTTCCCCGCGCAGCGCTGTTATTGAACGGCCTCGATGCGCATGCGCTGGCACAGGCTGCCCGGATCATCGTCAGCCCCGGCGTAAGCCTGCGCGAACCCGCGCTCGCCGCGGCGCAGGCGCGCGGCATGGAGATCATCGGCGATATCGAACTGTTCGCGCAGGCCGCTCATGCCCCGGTGATCGCCATTACCGGCTCCAACGGCAAGAGTACCGTCACCACACTGGTGGGTGAAATGGCCAAACGCGCGGGTCGCAACGCGCGCGTGGGCGGCAATCTCGGCACGCCGGCGCTGGATTTAATCGAAGCCACGGAACCCGATCTCTACGTGCTGGAGCTGTCCAGCTTCCAGCTGGAGACGACGCGTTCGCTCAACGCTGCTGCGGCGGTCGTGCTCAATATCACGCCCGATCACATGGACCGTTACCCAGACCTCGCCGACTACGCAGCGGCCAAGCAGCGTGCGTACCACGGCAGTGGCGTGATGGTGCTCAATCGCGACGATGCGCTGGTTGCGGTAATGGCGGACGTACACCGTAACTGCGTCGGCTTTACGCTCGGCGTTCCGCAGGCGGGGGATTTCGGCGTACGCAGCGTGCATGGCGAGCGCTGGCTTGCTCGTGGCGCAAATAATCTACTGCCCGCCAGCGCGTTACGCATCAAGGGCAATCACAACATCGCCAACGCGCTCGCCGCGCTTGCCCTGGGCGAGGCCGCGGGCCTGCCCATGAGCGCGATGCTGGAGACATTGAAAGAATTCGCGGGCCTGCCGCACCGCTCGCAGTGGGTGGCGGAGCGGAACGGCGTGAGCTGGTACAACGACTCCAAAGGCACCAACGTGGGTGCGACGCTCGCCGCGCTGTCCGGACTTGGCGCCACATTGGGCGCGGGCAAGATCGTGCTCATTGCGGGCGGCGACGGCAAGAACGCTGACTTTTCCGTCTTGCGCGCAGTGGTCGCCACACACGCACGCGCGGTGGTGCTGATCGGGCGCGATGCGCCGATTATCGAGGCCGCGCTCACCGGCGCGGCGCCGCTGGTGCAGGCGAGCGACATGAAGGATGCGGTACGCAAGGCGCAGCACCTAGCACAGGCGGGCGATGCGGTGTTGCTGTCACCGGCCTGCGCCAGCTTCGACATGTACAGCGGCTACGAGGAGCGCGGGCGCATATTCGCCGCCGCGGTGCGCGCCTGTCTGGGAGAAATGTCGCCGTGAGCGTGCTGCGCTACTTCAGTAAGACGCAGCACCGCCCGGGACAGGCGGCGGCCCCTGCGCGTCCAATGGATTTGTGGTTGCTGGGTGCGGCGTTTGCGCTGCTCGCCCTCGGCGTGGTCATGGTCGCTTCAAGCTCCATCACCAGCGCCGAGCGCGCCACCGGCCAGCCGTTTTATTTTCTGCTGCGTCAAAGCGCGTTCATCGGCGTCGGCCTGGTGTGCGCGTGGGTGGTGTGGCACATCCGTCTGGTGTACTGGGAAAAATTCGGCGCGCCGTTGCTGGTGATGGGCCTGGTGCTGCTGCTGCTGGTGATCGTGCCCGGCATCGGGCGCGCGGTGAACGGCAGCACGCGCTGGCTCGCGCTCGGGCCGGTGAACCTGCAGCCCTCGGAATTCGTCAAGCTGCTCGTGGTGATCTACCTCTCCGGCTATCTGGTACGGCGCGGCGCCGAGGTGCAAAACTCGCTGCGCGGTTTTCTCAAGCCGATGGGAATCTTCGTGCTGATGGCCGCGCTGCTGCTCGCCGAACCGGACTTCGGCGCCGCATTGGTCATGCTCGCCACCGCGCTCGGCCTGCTGTTTCTCGCCGGCGCGCGCCTGTGGCACACGGCGCTACTAATCATGTTCGCGGTGATCGCCTTCGCCGCGCTCGCCTTCGCCGCGCCCTACCGCCTGCAGCGCCTGACTACATTTCTCAATCCCTGGGCCGATCCGTTCAACAGCGGTTTTCAGCTGACGCAGGCGCTGATCGCGTTCGGACGTGGCGACTGGTTCGGCGTGGGACTCGGCGCCAGCGTACAGAAACTGTTTTACCTGCCCGAGGCGCACACCGATTTTCTGTTTGCGGTGCTGGCCGAGGAACTGGGGCTCGTCGGCGCGCTCATAGTGATTGCGCTGTTCGGCGTGATCGTGTGGCGCGCGTTCGCGCTCGCACAGCAGGCGATGCGGAACGGCAACCCGTTCGCGGCCTACCTTGCCTATGGCATCGGGCTGTTGATCGCGCTCGCCGCCGGCATCAACCTCGGCGTGAACATGGGCCTGCTGCCGACCAAGGGCCTCACCCTCCCGTTCATGAGTTACGGCGGCAGCAGCGTCGTGGCCAGTTGCATCGCGGTAGCGCTGCTCGCGCGCATTCATTACGAGGTGTACGTTCCGCAACGCAAACCATCCGGCATACACAGCGTGGAGAGACCGTCATGGCGACGCGCGTTTTAATCATGGCGGGCGGCACTGGGGGCCACATCTTCCCGGCGCTCACGGTGGCCGAACGCTTGCGCGCGCAGGGCATCGATGTGCAATGGCTCGGCACGCGCGCGGGGCTGGAGGCAGAGCTTGTGCCGCGCGCCGGATTTCCGATTTCGTTTATCGCGGTGAGCGGTCTGCGCGGCAAAAATATACTTAGCTGGGTGTTCGCACCCTACAAACTCGCGCTGGCGTTTCTGCAGGCGTTAGCGCTCGTGTGGCGGCTCAAACCCACCTTGGTGCTCGGCATGGGCGGTTTCGTCACCGGCCCCGGCGGGTTTGTGGCGTGGCTGCTCGACAAGCCGCTGGTGATTCACGAACAGAACAGCATCGCGGGTCTCACCAACCGCTTGCTCGCGCCGCTCGCCAATCGCGTGCTGGAGGCCTTCCCCGGCAGCCTGCCGGAAAAATACAAACCCTTGCACACCGGCAACCCGGTGCGGGCGGCCGTCACCGCACTCGCCACGCTCCCGCGCACGGCGCACGACGGGCCGTTACGGCTCTTGGTGCTGGGCGGCAGCCGCGGCGCACGCGCACTGAACGAGGTCGTGCCGCGCGCCTTGCACGGACTCGGCACGGCACTGCGTCCCGAGGTGTGGCATCAAACCGGCGCGCAGCACTTCAAGATGGCGCAGCAGGAATATCGCGCTGCGCACGTGACTTTCGGCCCAGGTGTGCGCGTCGCGCCGTTCATCGACGACATGGCTGAAGCGTATACCTGGGCCGATCTGGTTCTGTGCCGCGCGGGCGCGTTGACCATTGCCGAGCTGGCCTGCGCTGGCGTCGCCTCCATACTCGTGCCCTACCCGTTTGCGGTGGACGATCACCAAACATACAACGCGCGCTATCTCGCCGACGCAAACGCGGCGCTGCTAGTGCCACAGCCGCAACTGACACCGCAACATCTCGGCACACTGATCGCGCAATTTCAGCATACCCCTGAACGTCTACGCGCCATGGGTGAAGCCGCGCATCGACTCGCCCTGCCTGACGCCGCCGCGCGTGTGGCCGACGTATGCCGGGAGGTGACGCATGGCTGACGCGCATCATACCGGTGACGTACAGGGATGTACTAATGTCGCGGGAGGCAGGATGCCGGGAGCGACCATGGGGCGCATGCGCCGCATCCATTTCGTCGGCATCGGCGGCGCGGGTATGGGCGGCATCGCTGAGGTGCTACTCAATCTCGGCTACCAAGTGTCCGGCTCTGATTTGCACACGAATGCCATGACACGCCGCCTCACCGAGCTCGGCGCACAGATCGCCATCGGCCACAACGCACAGCATGTGGAAGGTGCCGATGTCGCCGTAACCTCCACCGCAGTTACGAGCGACAATCCCGAGGTCATCGCCGCACATCGCCTGCGCATACCCCTGGTACCGCGTGCGGAAATGCTGGCCGAACTGATGCGCTTCCGTCATGGCATCGCCGTCGCGGGCACACACGGCAAGACCACCACCACCAGTCTCATCGCGAGCCTGCTGGCCGAAGGCGGACTCGACCCCACCTTCGTCATCGGCGGTCGCCTCAACAGCACGGGCGCGAACGCACGCCTGGGCAGTGGAAAATATCTGGTCGCAGAGGCAGATGAGAGCGATGCCTCGTTTTTATATCTGCAACCCATGCTCGCGGTGGTCACCAACATCGACGCCGACCACATGGATACCTACGGCGGCGACTTCACGCGCCTGCGCCAGACCTTCGTCGAATTTCTGCATCACCTGCCGTTCTACGGCCTCGCCGTGCTGTGCGTGGATGACCGCGTGGTGCGCGAAATTCTGCCGCAGGTGACGCGCCCGGTGCTCACTTATGGATTTTCGGATAGCGCCGATCTCTATGCGCACGACATCCGCCAGGAAGAGACGCGCACGCATTTCAAAGTGAAGCGCGGCGACGGCAGCGAATGGCTGTCGCTCACGCTCAACCTGCCGGGCCGCCACAACGTGCTGAACGCGCTCGCCGCGCTCGCCGTCGCGCACGAGGTCGGCGTGTCCGACACCACCATCCAGCGCGCGCTCGACGGCTTCCAGGGCATCGCGCGGCGCATGCAGGTCTACGGTGAGATCGCCACCCGTGGCGGAAAGGTATTGATGATTGACGACTATGGCCACCATCCGCGCGAGATTGCCGCCACCGTGCAGGCGATCCGCGGCGGCTGGCCGCAGCGGCGTCTGGTGGTCGCGTTCCAGCCGCACCGCTACACGCGCACGCGCGACCTGTTCGAGGATTTCGCGCAGGTGCTGTCCGAGGTGGACGTGCTCGTGCTCACCGAGGTGTACGCCGCGGGCGAGGCGCCCATCACCGGCGCCGATGGCCGCGCACTGGCGCGCGCCATCCGCGCGCGCGGAAAAATCGAACCGGTGTTCATCGAGCGTGCCGCCGAATTGCCCGACGCACTCGAAGCCCTGCTCGCCGACGGCGACGTGCTGCTCACGCTGGGCGCGGGCGACATCGGCGCTGTCGCCGCACTGCTGCCGCAGCAACTCGCGGTCACCACAAATTCCGTGGCACCTCTTAAGCGCGGCAAACAGGGCAACATCACTACGTGAACGCTGAACTTCACATCCAGAATCCACAGAAGGCGACGTTTAGGCTGCGCGGGACCTTACGCCATGCTGAACCGATGGCACACCACACCTCTTGGCGTGTGGGCGGTCCTGCGCAGCACTTTTTTCAGCCCGCCGATGTGGAAGACCTGGCCCTGTTCCTGAAGCACACGCCACAGACTGAACCTCTGTTGTGGGTCGGCCTCGGCAGCAATCTCCTGGTGCGCGACGGCGGCTTCAACGGCAGCGTCATTGCCGTGAGCGGCGCACTGAATCAGCTCGCGCTCATCGATGCGCTGACAATACGCGCCGAGGCGGGTGTGGCCTGTGCCAAGGTGGCGCGCTTTGCCGCGCGCGCGGGGCTCGCGGGCATCGAATTTCTGGCCGGCATTCCCGGCACCGTGGGCGGCGCGCTGGCGATGAACGCGGGCGCGCACGGCGGTGAAACCTGGCAATGGGTGTGCGCGGTCGAGACCCTCGACCGTCACGGCGAACGCCATCTGCGCACGCCGCAGGACTATCACATCGGCTACCGCAGCGTGCAGCCGCGCGCGGCGAGCGAAGAGTGGTTCGTCGCCGCGCATTTCCGTCTCGCGCCCGGCGCTGGCGCCGCGATCACCGCACGCATCAAGGATCTGCTGGAGCGGCGCAATCAGACCCAGCCGGTCAACCAGCCCAACGCGGGTTCGGTGTTTCGCAATCCGCCCGGCGATCACGCCGCGCGCCTGATCGAGAGCTGCGGCCTCAAGGGTCTGTGCATCGGCGGCGCCTGCGTGTCGGACAAGCACGCCAACTTCATCGTCAACACCGGCACCGCCAGTGCGGCGGACATCGAGGCGCTGATCCAGAAGATCGCGGATACCGTGCAACAGCAGTGCAACGTGCAGCTCGTGACGGAAGTGCGCATCGTGGGAGAGCGCTCATGATCGGCGCATCTGTATTCGGAAAGGTCGCGGTCGTGTACGGCGGGACATCCGCCGAGCGCGAGGTGTCGCTGAAAAGCGGCAAAGCGGTCTACGACGCGCTCAAACGCAAAGGCGTGGATGCGCACGCCATAGACGCCGCACATGGAAGTGCCAGTGTCGCGGGAGGCAGGACGCCGGGAGCGACTGCTGCGGGCGCGGAGTTGCTGCGCGCTTTGCAACAGGGACGCTACGACCGCGTCTTCATCGCCCTGCATGGTCGCGGCGGCGAAGACGGCGTGCTGCAAGGCGCGCTGGAAATGCTCGGCCTGCCCTACACCGGCAGCGGCGTGCTCGGCTCGGCACTGGCCATGGACAAGGCGCGCGCCAAATACGTGTGGCAGATGCTGGCGCTGCCGACGCCGGAGTTTGCCGTCCTCACTGCTGCGAGTGACGTGGCGCAGGCGCTGCAAAAAGTTGGGTTGCCGCTCATCGTAAAACCGGTGCACGAAGGCTCCACCATCGGCATCACCCACGTCATCGCGCCCGAACAACTACGGCCCGCGTGGAAAGCGGCACTGGCTTACGACAGCGAGGTCGTCGCCGAGCGTTATATCAAAGGCGCCGAATACACCGCTGCGTTGCTCGACAACGAGGTACTGCCGCTAATCCGTATCGAAGCGGCGTCTGGATTTTATGATTTCCAGGCCAAATATGTGGCCAACGACACGCGCTACTTCTGCCCCTGCGGCCTCGACCAGAAACGCGAACAGGAATTGCAGCAACTGGCGTTGCGCGCATTCGACGCGCTCGGTTGTAGCGGCTGGGGGCGCGTGGACTTCATCTGCGACGCGCACGGACAACCGTGGCTGCTGGAGGCCAACACCGTGCCCGGCATGACCGACCACAGCCTGGTGCCGATGGCGGCGCGCGCCGCAGGCATGGATTTCGACACGCTGGTGTGGCGCATTCTGGAAACCAGCCTGACATCAACGCGTGCGGAGGCGGGCCATGCTGCATAACGCCACGCCCACTGATTTCCGCCGCCGCGCCATCGAGCACGCGCCTATCGCTCCGCCGCACCTGGACGTGCCAGTGTCGGTCGCTCCCGGCGTCCTGCCTCCTGCGACATTGGTACATCCCTGTACGGCACGGGAGGCAGGACGCCGGGAGCGACCAGGATCATGAACGCGGCGGGAGCGTCATGGCCAACACGGTTTGCTCCTGCGTCTTGCGGAAGGCGCGCAGCTTTTCGGCCAGTACGACGTCTTGCCTTGCCAAGATAGCTACAGCGAATAAAGCGGCATTCACTGCGCCCGCCTCACCGATGGCGAAGGTTGCCACCGGCACGCCTTTGGGCATTTGCACGATGGATAAAAAAGAATCCACGCCCTGCAAATGTTTGGACGGTACTGGCACGCCCAGTACCGGCACCGGAGTCTTCGCGGCCAGCATACCCGGCAGATGCGCGGCTCCGCCCGCTCCGGCAATCACGCACGCGAGCCCGCGCATCTCCGCAGATTCTGCGTATTGAAACAATAAATCGCGATTGCGTCGCCATTTTTCGCGAAACCCGAAATGGGTCCATCCGATTTCGGGAGCGAAAAATTGGCGACGGGTATTGCCTC
>JAQBXX010000040.1 GCA_027624315.1 Pseudomonadota bacterium | reverse complement strand
GGGGGTAGGTAAAACAGGGTGTTACTCAGGAGTCACCCGGTAAGCTGAGTAGTCTGTATTATGACTCCTGAGTAAGGAAACAGTATCAGCATGGCTAAGCGGGATTACTACGAAGTACTGGGTGTGGCACGTAACGCGAGCGAAGACGAGCTCAAGAAGGCCTATCGTAAGCTCGCGATGAAACATCACCCGGATCGCAATCCGGATGACAAGAAGGCGGAGGAGCGCTTCAAGGAGACGAAAGAGGCCTACGAAGTCCTCACGGATGCGCGCAAGCGCTCCGCCTACGATCAGTTCGGTCATGCCGGGGTCGACCCGTCTGCGGCGGTGGGCGCCGGCGCCGGGGCCGGTTTTCAGCGCGGTGCCGAGTTCAGCGATATCTTCAGCGACATCTTCGGCGGCGGGCGCGGGGGTGCGCGCAGCGGGGCCTACAGCGGCGCGGATTTGCGCTACAATCTCGACCTCAGCCTGGAGGAAGCGGTACGCGGCAGCACGGTCAAGATCCGTATCCCGACGCATGTCGTCTGCAAGACCTGTGACGGCAGCGGTGCCAAAGCGGGCACCAGCCCGACCACCTGCACCACCTGCAACGGCAGTGGCCAGATACGCATGCAGCAGGGCTTCTTTGCCTTGCAGCAGCCCTGTCCGCGCTGCCACGGCACCGGCAAGCTGATTCAGAACCCGTGCGCCACCTGTCACGGTCAGGGGCGGGTGCAGGAGCACAAGACGTTGTCGGTCAAAATACCTCCGGGTGTGGACAGCGGTGACCGTATCCGCCTCGCCGGCGAGGGTGAAGCGGGTCAAAACGGTGGTCCGCCGGGTGATCTGTACGTGCAGGTGAGCGTGCGCGAGCACCCGATCTTCACGCGCGAAGAGAGTAATCTTTATTGTGAGATGCCGATCAGTGTTGTCACCGCCATGCTGGGCGGCGAACTCGATGTACCCGCGCTGGACGGGCGCGTGATACTCAAGATTCCAGCCGAGACACAGACCGGCAAGGTGTTTAAACTGCGCGGCAAGGGTGTGCGCTCGGTGCGTGGCGGCGCCGTGGGTGATCTGCTCTGCCGCGTGGTGGTGGAGACACCGGTGAACCTGAGCGCGAAGCAACAATCGCTGCTCAATGAATTTGAAAAATCATTGCACGAAGGCGGCAGCAAACACAGCCCGAGGGCCAGCTCATGGCTCGACGGGGTAAAGAAATTCTTCGACGACATGCGGACCTGAAAACGATGACCACTCGAATTGCAATCATGGGCGCCGCCGGGCGCATGGGGCGCGCACTCATTGACGCATGCAGCCTGATGCCTGCGCTAACGCTCGGCGCCGCCATAGACCGGCCTGACAGCGCGCTGATCGGCAGGGACGCCGGAGAGTGCAACGGCGGCTGGGCGCTGGGAGTGCCGATCAGCGGCAGTCTTGCGGAGGCCGGCGATTTCGACGTACTGGTCGATTTCACGCTGCCCGAGGTAACGCTCGCTCATCTTGAATTCTGTCGCAGCCAGGGCAAGCGCATGGTCATCGGCACCACCGGCTTTACGCCGGAACAGCGCGCCGTCATCGCCACAGCGGCGAAGCAGATGGCCATCGTGCTTTCGCCCAACATGAGCGTGGGCGTCAATCTGTGTCTCAAGTTGCTGGATACGGCCACGCGCGTGCTGGGGCACGACGTGGACATCGACATCATCGAGGCCCACCACAAACATAAGGTGGATGCGCCTTCCGGTACCGCACTGCGCATGGGCGAAGTGGTTGCGGCGGCGCTGGGGCAGGAGTTGCGCGATATCGCGGTCTATGGCCGTGGTGCCGGGCGCAGCGAGGAGCGCAAACCCAGCACGATAGACTTCTCCAGCATCCGCGCCGGCGACATCGTGGGCGACCACACCGTGATGTTTACGGGGCAGGGCGAACGCATCGAGATCACCCACCGTGCGACGAGCCGCACGAACTTCGCGCGTGGCGCGCTGCGCGCAGCGAGCTGGCTGATGCAACAGAAGACTGGATTGTTCGATATGCAGGACGTGCTCGGCATTAAATAAATCACATCGTTTGGATTACGCCCACATGACGCTGCCTGTATTAATGTAATTTAGAATAACATATTGTCAAATACTTGATTATATTTAATAAAATATAATAATTTCCAAGCTCCAAAGACACTCCATGATCGTGCGCGCAGATTCTTTGGGTACAGGATACGTGCTTGAGTGCGGTGCAGTGCTGTGCTGTGAGCAACTCTATCACGTTGTGTCGCAGTGCTCAGGCAGGCTGATGTGATGGACACTGCGCACCTCATCAAGTAAAATTTCAACCTTAGCAGGCTGTTGAAAAACTCTGTTTTTCAACAGCCTGCGGTGCGGTACATGGATGTGCCGCCATTTTTCAAACACGTAAGTATTTGAAAAATGAAGCAAAGAAAAAATCACATTTTTTGCTTTGCGTGGTTGAAAAAGTCCTGGACGGACTTTTTCAACAGCCTGTTAGAGGAATCTCTGAATAAATCAGAGATTCCTCAGTTGAAGACGTGACAACGGAAACGGGAAGGCATGCCTCGACAGCCTTCCCGTTTTCACATCTGGAGTGAGAACGAGTTCATGAGTTCGCCCAAGCCCGCCCTGTTAGCCCTCCAAGACGGCAGCCTGTTCCGGGGCGAATCGTTTGGTTGCGTTGGGCAAACCGTCGGCGAGGTGGTGTTTAACACCGCAATTACAGGTTATCAGGAAATTCTCACCGATCCTTCCTACTACAAGCAGATCGTCACGCTGACCTACCCCCACATCGGTAATGTCGGTGTGAACCGCACTGATGAGAACGCGGACAAGGTCTGGGCCGCAGGGCTCGTCATCCGCGACCTGTCGCAGGTCACCAGTAATTGGCGCTCCGAGCAGGGCCTCGCTGATTATTTGCAACAGCAGCGCGTGGTCGCCATCGCCGGCATCGACACACGCCGCCTCACGCGTCTGTTGCGTGAAAAAGGCGCACAGAACGGCTGCCTGATAGCGGGCGATACGATTGATGAAGCCGCAGCAGTAGCGGCGGCGCGTGCCTTTCCCGGCATGAAGGGGATGGACCTCGCCAGGGAAGTGACCACGCCCAAGGCCTATGAGTGGCGCCAAGGCAGTTGGACACTGGAGCAAGGGGTTCCCACCCCGCAGCCTGCGGAGCAGTTGCCGTATCACGTGGCGGCGTATGATTACGGCATCAAACGCGGCATATTGAACCGGCTGGTGGATCGCGGTTGCCGTGTCACCGTGCTCTCCGCTAAAACGTCCGCCACAGAAGTTTTAGCGCTAAAGCCGGACGGCATATTCCTCTCCAACGGCCCCGGCGACCCGGAGCCGTGTGATTACGCGATCACGGCAATTCGGGAGCTCCTGCAAACAGGCATTCCGGTGTTCGGCATCTGTCTGGGGCATCAGCTGCTCGGGCTCGCCAGCGGCGCACAGACGATCAAGATGAAATTCGGCCATCACGGCGCGAATCATCCGGTGCAGGATCTGGCCACGGGCCGCGTGCTGATTACCAGCCAGAATCACGGCTTCGCCGTGGACGCGGATACGCTGCCGAAAAATGTGCGCGTCACGCACCGCTCGCTGTTTGACGGTTCACTGCAGGGCATCGAACGCACGGATTGCCCGGCCTTCAGCTTCCAGGGCCACCCGGAAGATTGCCCTGGGCCGCACGACGTGCATTATTTGTTCGACCGATTTATAGATTTAATGTCTCAACGCAAAGGCGCAAAGACGCCAAGCACGCAAAAGAAATGAATATAACTTCATTATTAATGTTCATCAGTCTTTGCGCCTTTGCGTCTTTGCGTTGAAAAACCCATGCCGAAGCGTAATGACATAAAAAGTATTCTCATCATCGGTGCCGGTCCGATCATCATCGGGCAGGCGTGCGAGTTTGACTACTCCGGCGCGCAGGCCTGCAAGGCGCTGCGCGAGGAGGGCTATCGCGTCATTCTGGTGAACTCCAACCCCGCCACCATCATGACCGACCCGGACATGGCGGATGCGATTTACATCGAGCCGATCACCTGGCAGGTCGTCGAACGCATCATCGAAAAGGAGCGACCGGACGTGCTGCTGCCCACCATGGGCGGCCAGACCGCACTCAACTGCGCGCTCGATCTGGCGCGCGAAGGCGTGCTGGAAAAATACGCCGTCGAGATGATCGGCGCGTCGCGCGAGGCCATTGCCAAGGCCGAGGATCGCGGCCTGTTCCGCGCCGCCATGCAGAAGATCGGCCTCGACATGCCGCGCTCGATCATTGTGCACAACCTCGAAGAGGCGCTCGCGGCAAAGGCCGAAATCGGGTTTCCCAGCATCATCCGCCCCTCGTTCACGATGGGCGGCAGCGGCGGCGGAATCGCCTATAACCGCGAAGAATTCATCGCCATCTGTGAGCACGGCCTGTCGCTCTCGCCGGTGCATGAACTGCTGATCGAGGAGTCGGTGATCGGCTGGAAGGAATTCGAGATGGAAGTGGTGCGCGACTGCAAGGACAACTGCATCATCGTGTGCTCGATCGAAAACCTCGACCCGATGGGTGTGCATACCGGCGACTCCATCACCGTCGCACCGGCGCAGACGCTCACCGACAAGGAATACCAGATCATGCGCAACGCCTCGCTCGCGGTGCTGCGCGAGATCGGTGTGGACACCGGCGGCTCCAACGTGCAGTTCGCGGTGAATCCCGCCAACGGCAAGATGATCATCATCGAGATGAACCCCCGCGTGTCGCGTTCCTCGGCGCTCGCCTCCAAGGCCACCGGATTTCCCATCGCCAAGGTCGCGGCCAAGCTCGCCGTGGGCTATACGCTCGACGAACTGCGCAATGAAATCACCGGCGGCGCGACACCGGCCTCGTTCGAGCCCACCATCGACTACGTCGTCACCAAGGTGCCGCGCTTCACGTTCGAGAAATTCCCGCAGGCCGACGCGCGCCTCACCACGCAGATGAAGTCGGTGGGCGAGGTGATGGCGATCGGACGCACCTTCCAGGAGTCGCTGCACAAGGCCTTGCGCGGTCTCGAAACCGGCGCCGACGGCTTCAATGAAAAAGTGGACCTCAGTGCGCACGACGCGCTGGAAAAAATCCGCCATGAATTGCGCGTGCCGGGCGCGGAGCGGCTGTGGTATCTCGCCGATGCGTTCCGCGCCGGTCTGGGCGTGGATGAGGTGCATGCACTCACCCGCATCGATCCGTGGTTTCTGGTGCAAATTCACGAGCTGATTGCGCTGGAATCCGAAGTGCATGCGCAGGGTGCGACGGCGCTCGATGCGACGCGCATGTTTGCGCTCAAGCGCAAGGGATTTTCCGACCGGCGGCTTGCGTATCTGCTGGGCATGAGCGAAGATGCCGTACGCCGCAAGCGCCATGAGCTGAACGTGCGCCCGGTCTACAAGCGTGTGGATTCCTGTGCGGCAGAATTCGCTTCCAGCACCGCCTATATGTATTCCACCTACGAGGAGGAGTGCGAGGCGCAGCCGACGTCGAAGAAAAAAATCATGGTGCTGGGCGGCGGTCCGAATCGCATCGGCCAGGGCATTGAGTTCGATTACTGCTGCGTGCACGCGGCGCTCGCCATGCGCGAGGAAGGATTCGAGACCATCATGGTCAACTGCAACCCGGAGACCGTGTCCACCGATTACGACACCTCGGATCGTCTCTATTTCGAGCCACTTACACTGGAGGATGTGCTGGAGATCGTGGCGGTGGAGAAGCCGTTCGGCGTTATCGTGCAGTACGGCGGACAGACGCCGCTGAAACTGGCGCACGGGCTGGAGCAGAATGGCGTGCCCATCATCGGCACCACGCCGGACTCCATCGACATCGCCGAAGACCGCGAACGTTTCCAGCAGATGATACACACGCTCAAGCTGCGCCAGCCACCCAACCGTATCGCGCGCACCGCGGACGAAGCCGTTGCCTGTGCGAGCGAGATCGGCTACCCGCTGGTGGTGCGTCCCAGCAACGTGCTGGGCGGACGCGCGATGGAGATCGTGCACGCCCAGGTGGACCTTGAGCGCTACATGGGTGAAGCGACGGAGAGCGCCAAGAGGTTTCCGGAGCGCATGCCGATTCTGCTCGATCGCTTTTTGAACGACGCCATCGAGGTGGACGTCGATGCCGTCTGTGATGGCCATGATGTCTTGATCGGTGGCATCATGGAGCACATCGAACAGGCCGGTATCCATTCCGGCGACTCGGCGTGCTCGTTGCCGCCGTTCAGTCTGAGCGCCACACTCCAGGATCAGCTGCGCGCGCAGATGCGGCGCATGGCGCTGGAGTTGCGCGTGGTCGGTCTGATGAATGCGCAGTTCGCCATCAAGGGCGACGATATTTACGTGCTCGAAGTGAACCCGCGCGCCTCACGCACCGTGCCGTTCGTGTCCAAGGCCACGGGCCGTTCGCTGGCCAAGATCGCGGCGCGCTGCATGGTCGGCAAAACACTCAAGATGCAGGGTGTGACAAGTGAGGTGGTTCCCGCTTATTATTCGGTGAAAGAGGCGGTGTTTCCGTTCATCAAATTCACCGGCGTCGACACCCTGCTCGGCCCGGAGATGAAATCCACCGGCGAGGTAATGGGTGTGGGGCGCACCTTTGGCGAGGCGTTTGCCAAGTCGCAGCAGGCCGCAGGCGCGAGTCTGCCGCACGGCGGGCGCGTGTTCCTGAGCGTGCGAGACTCCGACAAGCTGCAGGTGGTGGATGTCGCGCGCTCCCTCATCGCGCAGAATTTTGAAATCCTCGCCACGCGCGGCACCGCCGAGGTGCTGGCGCAGGCGGGCATCCCGCACGCGCGGGTGAACAAGGTCACCGAGGGCCGTCCGCACATCGCCGACATGATTAAAAACGACGAGATCAATCTCATCGTGAACACGGTGGAGGGCCGCCAGGCGATTGCCGATTCGTATGAAATACGGCGCGCGGCACTGCAACACAAGGTGAGCTATACCACCACACTCGCGGGCGCCAAGGCGGTGTGTCTTGCGTTGCAGCAGCGCGGGACTGGGGGGGGCGTGGGCGAGGTGTACCGTTTACAGGATCTGCATAAGGAGTTGAGAGCATGAGCAAGGTGCCGCTGACCGCGCGTGGGGCACAGAAACTGCGCGATGAATTGCAGGAACTCAAGACCGTGGCGCGTCCGCGCGTGATCGCCGCCATCGCCGATGCGCGCGCGCACGGCGATCTGAAGGAAAACGCCGAATATCACGCCGCCAAGGAACAGCAGAGCTTCATCGAAGGCCGACTCGCCGAGATCGAATCCAAGCTGTCCAACGCCGAAGTCATTGATGTCACCGCGCTCAACGCCCACGGGCGCGTGGTGTTTGGCGCCACCGTCGATCTCGTCAGCGAAGAGACCGGCGAAGAGGTCACCTACCAGATCGTGGGTGACGACGAGGCGGATATCAAGCAGGGCATGATCTCCATCAGCTCCCCCATCGCGCGCGCCCTCATCGGCAAGGAAGAGGGCGACGTGGCGGCGGTGCAGGCGCCGGGTGGCGTGAAAGGATATGAGATCGTCGCGGTGCGTTATGTCTAGACATAACGTCATAAATCTACTGCGCGTCTTTGATGCGGGTGCGTGCGGTGCTCGGAATCCTCATGTACTGGTATGTACACTCCGGTTCCTGCGCTCCGCCGCTCCCCGCCTGAAATCCGCTCGCTACGATTTCTGTCGCCATGTCTAGCGCGACCGCCATCGGTCAGCGCATCCTGCTCACGCTGTGGGTGGGCGGCCTGTGGACGGTGGGCTATATCGCCGTGCCGATGCTGTTCCACGCGCTGGACGACCGCCGCCTGGCGGGCGAACTCGCGGGGCGTTTGTTCGGCGTGATCAACGGCCTCGGCCTCGTTTGCGGACTGCTGCTGCTCGCTTCTGTGCTGTATCAGTCCGGCCGCGAGTGGCGGCGCACCTGGCAGGTATGGGTCTTGCTGGCGATGCTGGCCATGATAAGCATCGGCGAATTCGGTCTCGCACCCCTGATGCAGGCGCTTAAGGCCGCCAATCCTCAGGGCTTCATTCAGGGCACGTCCGACGCCAGCCGTTTTGGCATGTTACACGGCATCTCATCGCTGCTGTATCTCGCAATCAGTCTTATGGGGTTCGCCTTGGTGGTATTTGGGCTGGGTAGAAACAATGCGCCTTCATCGCAACCTTGAAGTTCCACTTGCCCCTTGTCACTTGCTGCTTGTTACTTAATTTATGGCCCGCACCAAATCCAGCGCACGCTGGCTGAAAGAGCATTTCACCGACACCTACGTCAAACAGGCGCAGGAGGCGGGTTACCGCTCGCGTGCGGTCTACAAGCTGCTGGAAATCAATGAACGCGACCACCTACTGCGCCCCGGCATGACCGTGGTAGACCTGGGCGCCGCGCCCGGCGGCTGGTCGCAGGTGGCGGGGAGCATAGTGGGCAGTAAAGGTCGCATCATTGCGCTCGATATACTCGCCATGGAGCCGTTGCCGGGCGTCCGCTTCATTCAGGGTGATTTTACCGAACAGCAGGCCCTCGATGCGCTGCTCGAAGCCATGCACGGCGAGCGCGCCGGGCTTGTAATGTCGGACATGGCCCCCAATATCAGTGGTCTGCGTTCGGTCGATCAGCCGCGCGCGATGTACCTCGCCGAGCTGGCACTGGAATTCGCGCGCAAGGTGCTCGCGCCGGGCGGGGACCTGCTCATGAAGGTGTTTCAGGGCGAGGGTTTCGACGCATTGCGCAAGGACTTGCTGCGCTCCTTCAGGCAGGTGCTGGTGCGCAAGCCCGCGTCCTCACGGGCGCGCAGCCGTGAAGTTTATCTGCTCGCCAGAAACTATCACGACTAAAGGAAGCTCTGAATAATTCCATCCAGGAATTATCAGTATAGTGGACCCCGAATTTAAGACAGTAGATTAAGCTGTAGTCCGAAGCGAGAA
>JAQBXX010000039.1 GCA_027624315.1 Pseudomonadota bacterium | reverse complement strand
TTGGTCTTGATCCCGAAGAAGAACCATCACCTGCCGGTATCGCCGCAGTAGAGCATATGATGATGTCTTGGCTAGTCTATAGATACAAATGTGAGTACGACCGGATCAAGATTGAAGAGGAATACGACAAAGTCATACATCACACAAGAATGCTTCGCGGTCGCATGCCTACCGTTGCGGCTTCATCTTTCTTCAGCATAAACGAATCTCCTGATTTGGCAGACATCGAAGGTATCTCTCTGAGCATTCTCCCACAAGATGTAGCCTCGACCTTGATTGTGGTTAGCTGTGTTTCGAAGGATGCAGCTTCGGTGGAGAAGAAGTTAAATGGTCTTTTCGATGTCGCTGACGAGGAATTCACGTTTCGCTTATCAAAGTTGGTTCTTGGCTATTCGGAAACGCCTGTATTGGCACCAAAGTTCTTTGGTACGTGGTCACGAGGTAAGACGAAGGCTGTGGAGAAGTTCTTCCACAATACATTGTTCGGTGATAGCCCAGATGAACGCCTTAATCTTTTTGACAAATTTAAGGGGTCGTAGCCCTTTAATCGCAGGGATCGGCTGGCTCAATGGTCGTGGTGTATAATCGTCTCTTGGTGAATTTTCCAAAATGCCTTTGTCAGTTGTATGAGCTTACTGACAATACAGCAACTTAAATAAGGTGATTTATGCCCACACCCAAGCAAGCCGCTAAAGAATTGATCGAGCATCTGTCCGACCAAGCCTCTTGGGATGACATCATGTACGAACTGTACGTGAAGCAGAAGATCGAGGCGGGATTGAAGGCCGTGGCCGAAGGCCGCACCGTCCCGCACGAGGAAGTAAAGCGTCGGCTGATGGATAAAAAGCAGCACGCATGAGAGTCACCTGAACATCAGCCGCACCGAAAGATACCCCGCCACTACGATCAACGCCCCACCCAGCCATTCGTGCGCCTGCACCGTTTCGCCCGCGAGCCACACGGCTGACAGTGCGCCTGCGACCAGTTCAAACAGCAAAATCACCGCGGAGCGCTGCACCGGCATACGTGTCACGCCATATTGCACCGCGAGGGTCATTACCGTGATGCCGCAAGCACCCAGCACGATGGCGTAAATCAGTGCAGTAGACGACACCTGCGGCAGAGGTTGTGCACTGAGCAGCAGCCACAGCACTGCCACCAGCACCCCGCCGACCCACGCCGAAATGGTTTTCACCGGCACTGAAATCCGTTGCAGCTTGCGTATCAGCACATTCGACAGGGCGAAGGTAAGGCCCGACAGCAGGGCCAGCAGGTCGGCGCGGCCGTGTGGCCAGAACGCGCCAGCAGCAGCGCCGTCCCACAACATGATGAGCGCGCCCATCATGGCAACGGCGAGCAGTCCCCATGCGCGCGCGGACAGGCGTTCGCCCAGCACGACCCTGCCGAGCAGGGATGCCCACAGCGGCGAGAGGTAGAACAAGAGCAGCACGCGCACCACGTTGCCTTCGATCACCGCCAGCACGAACGTGGTGTTGCACACGCCCGTGACCAGACCAAGCGCAATCAGCAGCCAGGGATGCTGATTGAGCTCCACGCGTCTCCGCCACAGCCAGGGCAGGCCCACACCAAAGGCCACGGCATTGGTGATGAGCGTCAACCACAGCCCGGACAGGCCCTGCTCCTCCAGCAGGCGCAGCGGATACCAGAGCACGCCCCACAGCGTCGCGCCGAGCAGGAGCGCGGACACTGGCAGCAAGGATGAACTGTGATTGGATGGCGTCACGATAAAACTTTATACTACAGTGAACGTCCAAGCGCACTCATACAGCCGCACTCATTTCAACGTCTCCCATGAACCCCGACCTCTCGACACTGCTACCCTATCCCTTCGAGCGCTTGAGCCAGCTCATGGCTGGCGTCAGTCCGCCAAGCGACAAGACGCCCATCGTGATGTCCATCGGCGAGCCGAAACACAAGCCGCCGGCGTTCATCGCCGAGGAGATACGCGCGCATCTGGGTGCACTGTCGAGCTACCCCACCACGCGCGGCACCGCGGAGCTGCGCCAGGCGATTACGGATTGGCTGGTGCAGCGTTTTCATCTGCCCCTGCAGAGCATCGATGCCGAACGCCACGTGCTGCCGGTGAACGGCACGCGCGAGGCGCTGTTCGCCATCGCCCAGTGCGTCGTCGACCGCCAGTCCAAGCCGCTGGTGCTGATGCCGAATCCGTTTTACCAGATTTACGAAGGCGCGGCGCTGCTGGCGGGCGCGCAGCCGCGGTTCCTGAACCTGACGCCGCAGACCGGTCTGGTCCCCCGCTTCGATGCGGTGCCGGAGTCGGCATGGAAACGCTGCCAGATGGTGTACATCTGTTCGCCGGGCAACCCCACCGGCGCAGTGCTGGATCACGCCGCACTGGAGCAGCTGATTCAGCTCGCCGACAAATATGACTTTGTCATCGCCGCCGACGAATGCTACTCGGAAATCTACGGTGATGAGGCACAGCCGCCACCGGGCCTGCTGGAGACTGCCGCCCGCATGGGGCGCGATGACTATCGTCACTGCGTGGTCTTTCACAGCCTGTCCAAGCGCTCCAGCGTGCCGGGCATGCGCTCCGGATTTGTCGCAGGCGACGCGCGCATCATCGAAAAATTCCTGCTCTATCGCACCTATCACGGCTGCGCCATGCCGCTCTACATACAGGCCGCGAGTGTGAAGGCGTGGCGCGACGAAAAACACGTCAAGGAAAACCGCAAGCAGTATCGCAAAAAATTTGCCGCGGTGATCGACGTGTTGACGCCGGTCGTCGACGTGCAGCGCCCCGTGGGCGGCTTCTGTCTCTGGCTGCCCACGCCCATCGACGACCAGGAGTTTGCGCGCGAACTCTATGCGTGTACCAACGTCACCGTGCTGCCGGGAAGTTTTCTGTCGCGCAAGGCGTATGGCGTAAACCCGGGCCAGAACTACGTACGCATTGCACTGGTGGCCGAAAAAGAGGAATGTATCGAAGCCGCGCAGCGCATCCGTGATTTTATGCGCAATCTGTAATTCAAACAGGGAGAAGACAACAACATGAGCAGCACGCAGGACATCATCGAACAAGGCTTTGAGCGGCGCGCGGAAATCACGCCGCAGAATGTGGATGCACGCCTCAAACAGGCCATTACCGACACGCTCGCAGAGCTTGATGCCGGCACCCTGCGCGTCGCGCAAAAAACCAGCGGCGCCTGGGTAGTCAACCAGTGGGTGAAAAAAGCGGTGCTGCTGTCGTTCCGCATCGAGGAAAACCGCTTCATCAAGGGCGCCTACAGCGCGTACTATGATAAGGTGCCGGGCAAATTCAGCACCTATGACGAAGCGCGCTTCAAACAAAGCGGCGTGCGCGTGGTGCCGCCCGCGATGGCGCGCAAGGGCTCCTACATCGCACCCGGCGTGGTACTGATGCCGTCGTACGTCAACATCGGCGCGTATGTTGACTCCGGCACCATGGTGGACACCTGGGCCACCGTCGGCTCATGTGCGCAGATCGGCAAAAACGTACACCTCTCCGGCGGCGTCGGCATCGGCGGTGTGCTGGAACCGGTGCAGGCCGGGCCGACGATCATCGAAGACAACTGCTTCATCGGCGCGCGCTCGGAGGTCGTCGAGGGCGTGATTGTGGAAGAAGGCGCGGTGATCTCGATGGGCGTGTACATCGGTCAGAGTACAAAAATATTCAACCGCATGACGGGCGAAGTCAGCTACGGCCGCATCCCGGCCGGCTCCGTGGTGGTATCGGGCAACCTGCCCTCCAAGGACGGCAGCTACAGCCTGTATTGCGCGGTGATCGTGAAGCAGGTGGATGAAAAGACGCGCAGCAAGGTTGGCATCAATGAATTACTGCGCGACATTTAAGAATCCCCTTCCCCCTCGACGGGGGAAGGCCGGGATGGGGGTGATATGACTGTGCTCTACGGCATCACCAATTGCTCAACGGTGAAAAAGGCGCGCGCCTGGCTGGAACAGCGCGATGTGGAATATAAGTTTCACGATTTCCGCAAGGACGGCCTCGACGACGCCACCTTGCAAGCCCTGATGGATAAACTGGGATGGGAAGCACTGCTCAACAAGAGCGGCATGACATGGCGCAAACTTCCGGACAAGGACAAGACTTCCCTCACCGAGAAAAAGGCCAAGGCCCTGATGCTGGCTTACCCCACCGCCATCAAGCGCCCGGTGCTGGTGGCCGGGAGGAAATATCACGCCGGCTTTAATGAAACGGATTATCAACGTCTCTTAATCAAAAAAACCCAACGCCAAGACGCTAAGACGCAAAGGTAAAGACAGTTATTGTTTTATGGTTCTTGGCGTCTTTGCGACTTTGCGTTGAGTAGTGTGGAGTAGTGAGGCTTATAAAACATAATGTCCAGCACACTTGAATTATTAAAAGAACTCATCGCGCGCCGCTCGCTCACGCCTGACGATGCGGGCTGTCAGCAATTGATTGCGCAGCGCCTGGCGCCGCTCGGCTTCAAGATCGAACACCTGCGTTTCGGCGCGGTGGACAATCTGTGGGCGCGGCGCGGTAACGAGGCGCCGCTGTTTGCCTTCGCCGGGCACACCGACGTGGTGCCCACCGGGCCGCTCGACCAGTGGCACTCCGACCCCTTCACACCCACGCTGCGCGACGGTTACCTGTATGGGCGCGGCGCGGCGGACATGAAGAGCGGTATCGCGGCGATGGTGACTGCGGTAGAGCGTTTCATCAAAAAGCATCCGACGCATTCAGGCTCTATCGCGTTTCTCATCACGAGCGATGAAGAAGGCCCCAGCATAGAAGGCACGGTGAAGGTGGTCGAACATCTGGAGGCGCGCAACGAAAAAATCACCTGGTGTTTGATCGGCGAACCGACCTGCGTGAACACCGTCGGCGACACCATCAAAAACGGCCGGCGCGGCTCGCTCACCGGCAAGCTCGTCGTGCACGGCACGCAGGGCCACGTCGCGTACCCGCATCTCGCCGCCAACCCGGTACATTTATCCGCGCCCGCGCTCGCCGAGCTGTGCGCGGCGCAATGGGATCAGGGCAACGAATTTTTCCCGGCCACCACGTTCCAGATTTCCAACATCCACGCCGGCACCGGCGCGGATAACGTGATCCCGGGCGATCTTGAAATCGTATTCAATTTCCGCTTTTCCACCGAACTCACGCCGGAAAAAATAAAGCAGCGCGTACACGCGATACTGGACCAGCACACGCTATGCTATGATCTAGACTGGCGCCTGTCCGGCCAGCCGTTTCTCACTCCCAAAGGCGAGCTGGTCGACGCCGCGCGCAAGGCGATCAAGGAAATCGCCGGTATCGACACTGACATTTCCACCACCGGCGGCACCTCGGACGGCCGCTTCATCGCCCCCACCGGCGCGCAGGTGCTGGAACTCGGCCCGGTCAACGCGAGCATCCACAAACTCAACGAGCGCGTGAAGATTGATGAACTGGACGCATTGAGCGCCATCTACGAGCGCACGCTGGAAAAATTGTTGGCGTAAGTGATCCGCAGATTAAATGTCGCGTCGCCCGCTAAAGGCGTGTGACAAGGTGCCACTGTCAACGTACTCAAGCTCTCCGCCCAAAGGCACGCCGTGCGCGATGCGCGTAGGCCTGATGCCGCGTGCACGTGCCAGCTCGCTGATGTAGTGTGCCGTGGCCTCGCCTTCCACGGTGGGGTTGGTGGCCAAGATCACTTCCGTGATGCCGCCGCTGTCGAAGCGCGCTGCGAGCTTGTCGAGACCGATCTCGTTCGGGCCGATGCCGTCGAGCGGCGAGAGATGGCCCATGAGCACAAAATACAACCCCTTATAGTCCGTGGCGCGATCCACCGCGAGCACATCGGCGGGCGTCTCCACCACGCACAGCAGGCCGCGGTCACGTCTCGGGTCGGCGCACAAGCGGCACAACTCGCTCTCGCTCAGGCTGCGGCACGAAGCGCAGTGATGGATGTTATCCATCGCCGCCGTGAGCGCCTGCGCCAATGCGCGCCCCCCCGCGCGATTGCGCTCCAGCAGATGAAACGCCATGCGCTGCGCCGACTTCGGGCCGACGCCGGGCAGGCAGCGCAGCGCCTGAATCAGGTCGTTGATAAGGGAATCTTGTGGCATGCCAATAGCGATGCGGCTAAAACGGCAACTTTAAGCCGCCCGGCAGGCCGAGCCCGCCGGTCATGCCGGCGTATTTTTCCTGCGTGACCTGCTCGATCTTGCGCACGGCGTCGTTCACCGCTGCGGCCAGCAGATCTTCGAGAATCTCCTTGTCGTCCTGCAACAGACTGGCGTCGATATGCACGCGCTTCACATCATGGCGCCCGTTCATCACCACGCTCACCAGCCCCGCGCCCGACTCGCCCATCACTTCCATGGCCGCGAGTTCTTCCTGCGCCTTCAACATATTGGCCTGCATCTGCTGCGCCTGCTTCATGATACCGCCGAGACCACCTTTCATCGTCTTTCCTTTCCTTAACTCACTCTGGTTTTTCTAACACACGCACGGCGTCGGGCTGGACGCGCGTATTGAAGGTTGCGCACAGCGCCTGCACGATGGCATCGCCTTCGACGGCCTGAATCGCCGCCTGCTTGCGATCGTTTTGCACACGCGCCTCCGCCAGCGCGGGCGTCTCACGTTCGGGCGTGCCGGTGCTGATTTCCAGTTTGACCGGCGCGCCGAGATAATCCTGCAAGGCCTGCTGTAACTGCTGCTCGGCGGACTTGCGCTGCAAATGCGCCTGCGCCGCATCCAGCAGCAAGCGCATGGCGTTGCCTTCGCGCCCTTGCAGCACGCAGTTCGCGGCGAGCTGCCGCGTCATGCCGGTGAGCTTGAGCGCTTCGATAATCTCCGCCCACTCGCCGCTGGCGGCGGGTGGCGCGGGTTTCGGTACGCCTGCCTTCGGCGCGGGCGTTGCTGGAGCGGCCGGTGCTGCCTTTACGGGCGCGGGGCTCGACGCGACCGGCGCCATCTGTGTGGCGGAGACGGGCCGGAACGCTAGCATGCGCAGCAGTATCATCTCGAACCCGCTCTGCGCATCCGGCGCCAGCGGCAGATCGCGCCGCCCCAGCGTGCCGATCTGATAAAACAGTTGTACATCTTCCGGGGTGATTGCACGCGCCAGCGCGAGCACGGCGTCACGGTCGCCCGCAGCGTCGTCCACCGCATCCGGGATCACCTGCGCCAGGGCGATACGATGCAGTTGCGTGAGCAGATCGGCGAGCACACCTTCGAAATCCGCCGCATGCTGCGCCAGCAGATCCACGCGCTCCAGCAACGCCTGCGCGTTGTGGTACGCCAGCGCCTCCAGCAGTGTGAACACATGCGTCTGCTCAATGCTGCCCAGCATGGCGTGCACGTCCGCCTCGCGCAGCGCACCGCCGCCGTAGGCGATGGCCTGGTCGAGCAGGCTCAATGCGTCACGCAGGCTGCCGTCCGCAGCGCGTGCTATGGCCTTGCATGCCGCGGCCTCGCCTGTGGTGCCTTCCTGCTGCAGGATATGTTCGATCTGGCGCGTGATGAGATCCACCGGCACGCGCTTCAGATTAAATTGCAGGCAGCGCGAAAGGATGGTCACTGGAAGTTTTTGCGGATCGGTGGTGGCGAGCAGGAATTTCACATGCGGCGGCGGCTCTTCCAGTGTCTTCAACAGGGCGTTGAAGCTGTGGGGGGAGAGCATGTGCACCTCGTCGATGAGATACACCTTGTAGCGCCCGCGCGTCGGCGCGTATTGCACGTTTTCCAGCAGCTCGCGCGTGTCTTCCACCTTGGTGCGCGAAGCGGCGTCCACCTCGATGAGATCGACAAAACGCCCCTCGTCGATCTCGCAGCAGGCACTGCAGGTGCCGCACGGCGTCGAGCTGACACCCTGCTCGCAATTCAGTGCCTTGGCGAGCACGCGCGCCAGCGTGGTCTTGCCGACGCCGCGCGTGCCGGTGAACAAAAAGGCATGGTGCAGGCGATCGTTGTCGAGCGCGTGAGTGAGCGCACGCACCACGTGCTCCTGCCCCACCATCTCTGCGAAATTGCGCGGGCGCCACTTGCGGGCGAGGACTTGGTAAGTCATGAAATCGAATCAGGCATGGATGTACTATCAGAGTACCAGAATTTTATCCGGTTTCCGGCCTCCAGTCTCACTTTACTCATGAGCTCATAAGTAAAGCTGCACTCTCCGCTACGTCCCCGCCCCCTGTTGAGGGGGCGGGACAGGGGGGGGGTAGGGTAAACACGGTATCACCCATAAGACACACTAATGACGACACGTCATTAGTGTGTCTTATGGGCGGCGGCCTGCGCCGACCACACCTCGGCACACGAGCGAAGCTGCTGCCGCTGCTCCCTTCCGGGCCTGACGGGGTTCACAGCCTGTCGTTGCGAGGGTACCGACGCAAGCCACCATAAAACAGGGGCTAGGATATAGGGGCTAGGATATAGGGGCTAGGGGCTAGGGTGTTGGGTTTAGTTTTTCCCCAGTCCCTAGCCCCTAGCTCCTGTAGTTAACATTTATGGCGGAGAGGGCGGGATTCGAACCCGCGATACGGGGTTACCGTATACACACTTTCCAGGCGTGCTCCTTCAACCGCTCGGACACCTCTCCCAACTCTGCTCGCAACGCCAGCGGGCCATCCGACGGTAATTCAGGACGGGCTTAAGCCGGCGTCAGCGAGCGTGCAAGATTAAACTAGAACCCCGGCGAGCGCAATTTAAGTTGCGGCTGACGGCGGCAAATTATGGTATGATTTGCGCGCAAATACGGCGCCACGCCTCTGTGCTACGCCTCGCAGGAAACTCTCTGGAAGTTGTGCAGCGTGGGCCTCCTTAGCTGGAGATCGGCCTCGCACAATAGTTTTGCGTTTACATTTACAGCTACCTTGGACAGGAAAACCATGCACAACGGCACCACCCTTACCCAATTCATCATCGAAGAACAGCGCCAGATCGGCGCGAGCGGCGACTTCAGCTCGCTGCTCAATGACATTGTCACGGCCTGCAAGGTCATCTCCAACGCGGTGCACAAGGGCGCGCTGATCGGCATTCAGGGCAGTGCGGGCAGCGAAAACGTGCAGGGTGAGACACAGAAAAAACTGGACGTCATCACCAACGAAATCTTCATCAAATCCAACGAATGGGCGGGCCACCTCGCCGCGATGGGGTCGGAGTAGGCTTACCCTGATTTAACGGACACTCGGAATGGGGTTTATGATAACCCAAGAGGAGTGTTCCAATGG
>JAQBXX010000038.1 GCA_027624315.1 Pseudomonadota bacterium | reverse complement strand
CCGGAAAGAGAATCTGTTCAAACGCTTCATTAAACTCTACTTTGGTTACGTTTCGCCCTAATTACCTTTTCTTTTGCGGTGGCATCCTGTTCCAGCCATGCGAGCAGCGAGCCCCATTGCTGGCGGTCGCGCTGTACTACGGAAGGCGGCGTGATCTCGAAGATGCCGATGCCTTCCTGCGCGGCGCGGATGTAATTCTGGGTGTCGCGCAATTTCGCGATGAACGGCAGTTTCAGGCTCGCAAGAAAACGTTCCAGTTTGTGAAACACCTGTGTGTTTTCACGCACGCGGTTCGCCACCACCGCCACGCGTTTGTTGTGCAGCCGCGTCTTGCCCGCCAGCAGCAGCTCTTGAATAAAATGCTCGGTGGCGTGTATGTCGATGGGTGAAGGCAGCACGGGAATGAGTATGGTGTCTGCCTGCCGCACGTGCTCGTAAAGCGCAGGGCCGGTTAAGCCCGGCGGCGCGTCGATGATCACGCGCTCAGCGTGTGCCACCGCGCGGAGTTGCCAACTGCGTGTCACGCCGCTGGGTTTCTGATAGGCCGCAATGCCGTGAATAACCGGATACTCCTCGGGACGCAGACTCAACCATTTCATGCAGGAGCCTTGCGGGTCATAGTCCATCAACACGGTGTTGACGCGGCCCGAGTAGTAACTGGCGAGATTGGCGGCGAGCGTGGTTTTGCCGCAACCGCCCTTGGAGTTGACCACCATGATTGTCTGCACGCCCTGTCCCCACCAACTTGCACCGCAAAGCTCGCAAGTTACGCTCGATAGTATTTGTATATCGCGCAGAGTAAAGGAAAAACAAAAGCAATGTCCAACGCTTTTGGCGGAGTAGCGTAGGTCGGTTCAAGCGCAGCGGAACCGACAGGGCAGTGCAGAGATGTCGGATCCGGCGCTTCGCTCCTTGATCCGACCTGCATGCTAATTACAACACAGAGGATGCACACACTAGATATAGTGCTGATCGATCAGTGATGCACTAAATATGGTCTTGTTTGATCTTCTTTAATGGTGATGACCATCACCCGAATGCGCATGACCATGGGTCATTTCCTCGCGCGTTGCCGCGCGCACTTCCACGATCTCCACTTCGAAGTGCAGTATCTTGCCGGCGAGCGGGTGATTGCCGTCGAGCACCACGACGCTGTCGGTGATCTCTACTACGGTGAGTGGCGTGGAGCCGTGCGCACCTCCTGAGCTCACCAGCACACCGGGGGCGAGCTCCATATCATCCGGGAAGTGCTCGCGCGGCGCCTCAAACACGGCCTCCGGATCTATCTCGCCATAGCCCTCGGCGGCGGGGACGGTGACCTTGGACTTGAAACCGGCCACCGCGCCTTCAAGCGCCTTTTCCAGACCGGGGACGATGTTGCCGTGGCCGTGCAGGTAGTTCATCGGCGTATGTCCGGCACTGCTGTCGAGCACGGTTCCGCTGTCGTCGGTGAGGGTATAGTGCATAGTTACGACCATGTCGTTAGAAGCTTTCATGCGGGGTTCCTTGTGTGCTCTGGCGGGGTTTGCAGTAAAGGGTAAATATAACCCAATTTCCCGGAAACTTCATTTGTGGCGGACAAATAATAATCCTCGCGCACGCCCTGCCGCAGCGTCCGCTACATCGCCTATCACCTGATGGGGCTGCTGATGCTGCTGGTCGCGGCCTGGACCACAGCCGAGTAGGGTGGGCAACTTATTGCCCACGTATTTTGGATGATGCCTTGAATCGCGTGGGCAAACAAAAACCGTTTGCCCACCCTACGACTCTTCAGAGGGCAGGAAGTCGGTTAGCGGTGGTAGGGGTGTTTTTTAAGTATGCTCCACGCGCGGTAAATCTGTTCGGCGAGGACGATGCGCACCAGCGGGTGCGGCAGGGTGAGCTTGGAGAGCGACCACGTCTGATCGGCGCGCTTCAGGCAATCTTCGGCCAGGCCCTCCGGGCTGCCAATCAAAAGGGTGATGTCACGCCCACCGCCCAACCATAGCTCCAGTTGGTGTGACAGCTTTTCGGTGTCCCACTGCGCGCCGCACGCATCGAGCGCGATCACCAGCGTATCTTTCGGTATCGCGCCCAGCATGCGTTCGCCTTCATCGCGCACGCTGCGTGCAAGATCAGCGCCCTTGGTGCGCGCGCCGGGTGCGATCTCGACCAGTTGCAGATGGCACTCGGGCGGCAGACGGCGCGCGTACTCCTGATAACCCTCGCTCACCCACGCGGGCATGCGGTTGCCGACCGCGAGTAGATGGATGCGCAGCGCTCAGCCTCCGCTCTTGCGGCTGCGCTTTACAGCCGCCACACGACGCACCGGTGTTGCACTCTTTTTGGCGCCTGCGGTGGTTTTCTTTTTGCCCGCCGGGCCTGCTGCGGCTACTGCTTTCTTGCCGCCCTTTGCGACTGCCTGCTTGACTGTTTTCTTGACCGGTTTCTTGCCGGCCTTCTTGCTTGCGGCAGCAGCGCTTTCGTCGCTGTGCGCCTGCGCTACATCACCCCACAATTTTTCGAGATTATAGAACTCGCGCACCTCCGGCAGCATGAGGTGCACCACCACATCGCCCAGATCCACCAGCACCCATTCGCCGCCCTGCTCGCCTTCGACGCCCAGCGGCCGGTATTTATGTTCCTTCGCCTTCTCGACCACGGCGGCCGCCATCGATTTGACCTGGCGGCTGGACCCGCCGCTGGCAATCACCATGACGTCGGTAACATCACTCACCCCGTACACGTCCAGCACCTTGATGTCCTGCGCCTTCATATCATCGAGCGTGGTCACCACCAGATTCTTCAGCCGATTCTGTTGCATTATGATTTCACCCGCGCCGCGTTGAAACGCGCGGGAGACTGCTTATTCATTACCTGCATATGTACTCCTCATTGTTGCTATGTATAAATCCGTTGCGACTGTATTATTTCCAGCACTGCGTCCGGCACCAGATAGCGGGCACTCTTGCCAGCGGCGAGCTGGGCGCGGATACGCGAGGATGAAATATCGAGCGCGGGCACCGGCCAGGGCAGGATGCAGCCCGCAGGCCTTTTCCTCAGCGGCTCGGCGGCCGCCACGCGCCGCTCGGAATACATCTGCGCCACCTCGCCTGCGGCAAGCTTGTCGCACCCCGGACGCTCCGCGACCACGATGTGCGCGAGATCGGCCAGTTCGCGCCAGCGATGCCAGGTGTGCAGGCCGAGAAAGGCATCCTTGCCCATCACCAGACACAGCGGCACATCATCGCCCATCTCGGCGCGCAGCGACGTGAGCGTGTCCACCGTATACGACGGGCCCGCGCGCTTCAGTTCGCGCTCGTCCGCGACCAGGCCCTGCTCGCCCCGGATCGCCGCCTTGAGCATGGCCAGCCGCTGCGCGCCACTCGCCACCGGCGGCGCGCGATGCGGCGGTACGCCGCTGGGGATCAGGCGCATTTCGTTGAGACCGAGGTCTTGATAAAGCTCAATGGCCGCGCGCAAATGGCCGCAATGGATGGGGTCGAAACTGCCGCCTAGAATGCCTATCATTTTTAAGACAGTGGCGAGTGGCGAGTGGCTAGTAGCGAGGGAAAAAATACCGGTCTTTGCTCGCCACTAGCTACTAGCGACTCGCCACTATGTTCTAACATGCCCATCACCGATCACGATGAATTTTTGCGTGGTGAGTCCTTCGAGGCCGACCGGGCCGCGCGCGTGCAGCTTGTCGGTGCTGATGCCGATCTCGGCGCCGAGACCATACTCGAAGCCGTCGGCGAGCCGCGTCGAGGCGTTCACCATCACCGAGCTCGAATCCACCTCGCGCAGGAAGCGCTGCGCGTGCGAGAAATCCTCCGTGACGATGGCGTCGGTGTGCGCCGAGCCGTGTTGCGCGATGTGCGCGATGGCCGCGTCCAGATCATTCACCACGCGCACCGCGAGTATCGGCGCGAGATATTCGGTGTCCCAGTCTTCCGCGCTCGCGGCCTTGGCGCTCGGCATCAGCGCGCGCGCGGCTTCATCGGCGCGCAGTTCCACGCCGGCGTCGTGATACATCTTGCCGAGTTGCGGCAGCACGCGCGGCGCGATGTCTTTGGCAACGAGCAGCGTCTCCATGGTGTTGCAGGTGCCGTAACGTTGCGTCTTGGCGTTGTAAGCCACCTTCACTGCCTTTTCAATATCGGCCTTGTCGTCGATATACACATGGCACACGCCGTCCAGGTGCTTGATCACCGGCACCGTAGCCTCCGCGCTGATGCGCGCGATCAGACTCTTGCCGCCGCGCGGCACGATCACGTCCACGTATTGCTTCATGCGGATGAGCTCACCCACTGCGGCGCGGTCGGCGGTCGCTATCACCTGCACTGCGTCTTCCGGCAAGCCCGCGCTCTGCAGGCCCGCATGGATGCAGGCAGCAATCGCCTGATTGGAATGCAGCGCCTCCGAGCCGCCGCGCAGTATCGCGGCGTTGCCGGACTTGAGGCACAAGCCGGCAGCGTCCGCCGTGACGTTGGGGCGTGACTCATAGATGATGCCGATCACGCCGAGCGGCACGCGCATCTTGCCCACCTGAAAACCGGCGGGACGATATTTGAGATCGGTGATTTCGCCGACAGGATCAGACAGCGCCGCGATCTGGCGCAGACCCTCGGCCATGCCCTGCACGCGCTCCTGATTCAGGGTCAGCCGGTCGAGCATGGCGGCATCGAGGCCGCTTTTTTTGCCGGCCTCGACATCCTTGCTGTTGGCACTGAGCAATGTCGCGGCGTCACGCTCCACGCGCTCCGCCATCGCCAGCAGCGCGGCGTTTTTGGCCTGGGTGCCGGCGCGCGCCATCAGGCGCGCCGCTGCGCGCGCGCGCTGCCCGACATCCGTCATGTAGTTTTTGATATCCATCAGACTCGTACACCTGTAAACAGTCTCACGCCGCCGATGCCGAGCGCGAGGCGCAACAACTCATCCCACGCACTGCCCGGCAACGCGCCCTTGATGATGCGCTCGATGCGCGCGGCGAGCAGCAGCAGGCGCTGCCATGCGCGCGCCTTGTGCCGCATCAGCCCGGCCCTGACCAGACCCTTGCGCTTTTCCCGCACCTTGTGGCCCGCCAGCACCTGATCCACGCCCGTGCCCTTGGCGCAATCATACGCCATCCGCGCCAGCGCGCGCACCTCGCGCACGAGCGCCCACAGCACCAGGACGGGCTCGACGCCCTCGGCGCGCAGGCCTTCCAGAATGCGCGAACTGCGTGCGCCGTCACCGGCGAGTGCACTGTCCACCAGTGCGTAAATGTCGAAGCGTGCGTTGTCCGCCACCGCTGCGGCCACGGCGGCGGTGTCGATTCCGGCGTTGTCACCGGCAGTGCCGTAGAGCAGATACAGCTTTTCGATATCCTGCGCGCAGGCGAGCAGATTACCCTCCACGCGCTCCGCCAGCAGGGCGACCGCTTCATCGTCCAGCTTCAGCCCGCGCGCGGTGAGACGGCGGCGTATCCACTCCGGCAGTTGGCGCGCCTCCACCGGCCAGACTTGTATC
Source organism: Pseudomonadota bacterium (assembly GCA_027624315.1). GTDB lineage: Bacteria > Pseudomonadota > Gammaproteobacteria > SURF-13 > SURF-13 > JAQBXX01. The sequence continues at coordinate 3,772 of JAQBXX010000038.1, read as the reverse complement.
GTCACGCCCGCAGCATCGAGCGCGCTCACCCATTTTGATTTTTGCGTGGCGGCATCGAGCTTGGGGCAGATGACTAGCAGCACGGTGTCACTCGCAGGTTGTGCGGCATGGGCGGCGAGCGCGGCGCCACCGGCCTCGCCCAGCTTGCCGGTGGGCAGGCGCAGCTCGATCAGCTTGCGTTCGGCAAACAGCGACAGGTTCTGTGTGCACGCCGCAAGCGCGCTCCAGTCGAAACCCGTCGCGGCCTGAAACACGATGCGCTCGTGGTAGCCCTGCGCGCGCGTCGCGGCGCGAATCGCATCGCACGCCTCCTCGACCTGCAGGGGCTCGTCGCCCGACACCAGATATACCGGCGCGAGGCCGCGCGCGACATGCGGGGCAAGCTGGTCGATGCGGAGCCTCACCGTGATTCCGTACTACTTCGCACTCACCGCGCGCAGGCGGCGGATGATCTGCTGCGCCGCGTCGCGCAACATGTCCTTGCGCAACTGATCTTCCTCGGCCTCCTTGCCCAGCACCTGCGTCTGATCGAAGCGGTAATCACGTACCAACTTGAGGCTGCCCGCCGTCAACTCTTTGCCTTCCTTGTCGAGCACGCTGAAGCTCACGGTGTAATCCAGCGCGAACTCACTCACCTTGCCGGTGCTGCCGACGGACAACACGCGGCGCTCGAAATTCTCGGCGCCGATATTCAGCGCCATCTCGGCCTGGCTGCTGTCGGTGGTGAAATGCGCGCCGCGTTGCTGCCCCAGACGTTGCAGCTCCACCATCACACCGCCTTGCGGGTTGCCGCTTTGCAGATACACCGGCGGCAGCGTAGACAATGCCGACGTGTCCATGCCGTCGCCGCGCAGATGAAAGCCGCAGCCCGTGAGCAACAGCATCATTCCCCATACCCCGATACGTGTTTTCATGTTCACTCCGCTCTATTAATCAGCCACGACAATATTCACCAGCTTGCCCGGTACTACCACGATCTTTTTTACCGTTTTCCCATCCGTAAAGCGTTTGACGTTGATGTCGCCCAGCGCGGTGCTTTCTATCGTCCTGGCATCGGCTTGTACGGCCACCATTATACGTCCGCGCAGCTTGCCGCTCACCTGCACCACCAGCTCTATTTCGTCCTGCACCAGGGCAGACTCGTCCACCTCGGGCCACGCTGCGTCAATGATATCCCCGCCGAACTCGAATTCCTTCCACAAACAGTGCGTGATGTGCGGCGTAATCGGCGCCAGCAGGCGCAGCATGATGCCCAGACCCTCCCTGACCACCTCTGTCGCCTTCGGCGCACGCTCGAGCGCATTTAATATTTTCATGGCACCGGAAACCACCGTGTTGAACTGGTGCTTGGTCATGTCGTAGTTGATCTGCTTGAGCGCCTGATGCACCTCTCTGCGCGCGGCCACATGTTCCGGGGCGGCGTTGCCCCGATTTTCCTTGCCACCACTTTCAGATGCCGTAGCCAGAACAGCATTATTCACAGCGGCAAACGTCCACAGCCTCTTCAGGAAGCGGTAGGCGCCCTGCACGCCGGCATCCGACCACTCCAGCGTCTGCTCCGGCGGCGCGGCGAACATCATGAACAAGCGTGCGGTGTCGGCGCCGTATTTGCTGATCAGCTCCTGCGGATCGATGCCATTGTTTTTTGATTTCGACATGGTTTCGATGCCGCCCACCGTCACCGGCTGGCCGTCGCGCTTGAGCGTCGCTGCCACCGTGCGCCCCTTGGCGTCACGCGCTATCGTCACCTCGTGCGGGAAAAAATATTCCTTCTTGCCGCTCGCATGTACACGATAAAAGGTCTCGGCCAGCACCATGCCCTGCGTGAGCAGTTGAGTGAACGGCTCGTCACCAGAGACCAGGCCTTCGTCGCGCATGAGTTTGTGGAAGAAGCGCGCATACAGCAGGTGCAGGATCGCGTGTTCGATGCCGCCGATGTATTGATCCACCGGCAGCCAGTGACGCGCGCGCTCGTCCACCATGCCGCTCGTGCAACCGGGCGAGCAGTAACGGGCGTAGTACCAGGACGACTCGACGAAGGTATCCATGGTGTCGGTCTCGCGCCGCGCCGGTTTGCCGCACTGCGGGCAGCTCGCCTCGTAAAATGCTGGCAACTTGGCCAGCGGGTTGCCGCTGCCGTCCGGCACGATGTCTTCCGGCAACTTCACGGGCAGGTCTTTATCCGGCACCGGCACGTCGCCGCAAGCGGCACAGTGAATGATCGGAATCGGGCAGCCCCAGTAGCGTTGGCGCGAGATGCCCCAGTCGCGCAGGCGGAACTGGATGCGCGACGCGCCGAGCTTCTTCGCCTTCAGTGCCGCTTCCATTTTATTGAAAGCGCCCTCGAAATCGAGGCCGTCGAATTCGCCGGAGTTCACGCAGATGCCATCATAAGCAAGTTTCCCATGCCAAGCATCCCAACTGACAGCTTCGTTTGTATCACGGTTCATCAAGAATGGAGCGCGGCTGATTGCGGCTTGTTGGTCACTTTCGCTCATCAAGCCGGAGTCTTTCTCTGTGGTATCAAGAAGAACTGTGGCACCTTTCCAGCTGGCTGGTGCTATGGCTGGTTTAATTGGCAGGCTGTACTTCTGGGCAAATTCAAAATCACGTTCATCGTGCGCCGGCACCGCCATCACGGCGCCCTCGCCGTAACCCATGAGCACATAGTTCGCCACCCACACCGGTAATTTTTCTCCGGTAAACGGATGCAGCACAAATTCACCCGTCGCCATGCCTTTCTTTTCCTGCGTGGCAAGCTCGGCCTCGGTCACGCCGCCTTTTTTGCACTCTTCGATAAAGGCGGGCAGCTCGGGATTTTTTGCCACAGCCTGCGTCGCGAGCGGGTGCTCGGCGGCGACCGCGACATAGGTCACGCCCATCAGCGTGTCGGGACGCGTGGTGAACACCTTGAGCACCTCTTTAGAAACCCCCTCTCCCGCAGCGGGAGAGGGCTGGGGTGAGGGAGCATACGGAAAGTGCACCTCTATACCACGGCTCTTGCCGATCCAGTTGCGCTGCATGGCCTTCACTTGTTCAGGCCAGGCCGGCAGATGATCGAGCCCGGCAAGCAGTTCGTCAGCGTAGGCGGTGATCTTGAAATAGTACATCGGTATTTCGCGCTTCTCGACCAGCGCGCCGCTGCGCCAGCCGCGCCCGTCGATCACCTGCTCGTTCGCCAGCACGGTCTGATCCACCGGGTCCCAGTTCACCACGCCACTCTTCTTGTAGATGATGCCCTTCTTGAACAAACGCGTGAACAGCCACTGCTCCCATCGGTAATATTCCGGATCGCAGGTGGCCAGCTCGCGCGACCAGTCATAGCCGAAGCCCAGGCTTTTCAACTGCCTGCGCATGGTGGCGATGTTGTCATAGGTCCATTTCGCGGGCGGCACGTTGTTCTGCATCGCGGCGTTTTCGGCGGGTAGACCAAACGCGTCCCAGCCCATGGGCTGCATCACATTCTTGCCCTGCGTGCGCTGATAACGCGCGATCACATCGCCGATAGTGTAGTTGCGCACATGCCCCATGTGCAGGCGCCCGCTCGGGTAGGGAAACATCGACAGGCAATAATACTTGGGGCGCGCGGGGTCTTCCTGCGCCCTGAATATCTGATGCTCATCCCAATAGCGCTGGACTTCCTGTTCTATTTTTTCTGGATGATACTGTTCGTCCATGTCGCTTCAATCCGGTGTGGCTGCTAAGGAAGCTCTGAATAATTCCATCCAGGAATTATCAGAGCACGAAAAGCAAAAATGTGATTTTTTCTTTT